>JAGWBB010000015.1:28425-67345 GCA_021296095.1 Desulfurellaceae bacterium
GGGGTCCGACAAAGGTGAGGCCGGCCTCGGCACACCGGCGGGCAAAGTCGGCATTCTCACTCAGAAATCCGTAGCCCGGATGAATGGCCCCACAGCCGGCCTGTTTGGCCAGCTCCACAATCCGCCCGGCGTCGAGGTAGGAGGCCGGCCCGGTCCCACCCAGCGGTTGGGCATCATCGGCCTTGCGGGTATGTAGCGACTGGGCGTCGTCCTCGGAAAACACGGCCACGGTCCGCACGCCCAGCTCGGCCGCGGCCCGCGCAATACGAATGGCGATTTCGCCTCGATTGGCGATTAAAAGGCTGCTCAGACTCATATGGCTCACTTGTCAGGATTCGAAATGGTAGATACTGAAGCTCCCATCTCATACGTCACGCTTTTCTCCTATATACGCTCCCCGTAGTGAAGAATTCTCTCGGTGGATCGACTAGGACGCTATCCCGCTCCAGTTCGTAGCCGCGCCCTTCAAGTATCTGACGTATCATGCGACCGATCATCTGTTTGAATAGGTCCACTTGTCCACATTGGTCGAAATCTTGTTTATACCGTCCGGGGAGGCGCTGATTCAGAGGCTCCACAGCCGGTTTTCCATTATCGCTCGCATTCTCCATGAGACCGATGATTTCATCTTGGGTTAAGAAGTCGTACCACAGCCTGTGTCCGAAGGAGGTAGCGTAGATGTTCTTATCGAAAGTAGAGGGGGAGTAGTCCATAGATTCACTCTTTCCGGTGTGTGCGTAGCCTTTAACTTTGGTCTTCCCTTCCTTAAAAACGAGCTGCTCGGGCGGTGGCAAAAAATCCTCTATGACTTGGACATTGCCCAGAGGTTCATCCGTGTATGTGATTTTCTTCATCATAGGTCTGTTTTCCTTTTCGCCAATACCCGGCGCCGATAATGCGAATGACACTACCCCGGTAGGTAAACCGAACGGTGAGAATCCCAGCGCCGACCTTGCCGAAACAATAATATCTTTCCTCTTCCTGGCTATGGGACAGATCTTTGGCGATCACACGCTGCGGATCAGCGAAGGCGTACTGCGCAGCTTCAAACGCGACTCCATGCTTCAATTGGTTTTCGCTGTTCTTTTTCTCGTCCTACTCGAAGCTCTGATCCACCGAGAGAGGATAGCACGAATGATAGCTATCAATACAGCCATGCCCGCATACGCACGGGTCAGGAGGAGCAGGTTTCAGACCTGCCCCCTATCCTTTTTGTCGCAGTTCAAAAACCCCTACTATGGGTTCGGTCATCAACGATATCTTTTTTCCGTTGACAGACGGAAAGCGGGTGCGGGATAATCGGGTTTTCTCTTAGCCAGGAGGGACGACGATGGCAAACGGTGCAATTTTCTCGGCGGACTCGCATACCATGGAACCGGCCGACCTGTGGCTGGAGCGTATTGATCACACCTTTCGTGACCGCGCCCCACGCGTGATCAAAAACCACGAGGGCAAACCGGGCAGCTTTTTTGTGGCTGAGGGCCTGACCCCATTTCCGGTCGGCGGCGGCTTTGCCGCAGGCAAAGACCCCAAAGACCTGGAGACCAACCAGAATGTCGGCTACGAGGAAGCCCGGCCCAGCGGCTGGGACCCGGTCGAGCGCCTCAAAGATCAGGATATCGACGGAGTCGAGGGCGAGGTGCTGTACACCACGCTGGGCATGTTTCTGTTTCACCTCAAAGATGTCAATCTCCAGTGGGCCAGCTTTCGGGCCTATAACGACTGGATGGCAGAGTTTTCCGGCCACGACCCGAAACGGCTGATCGGGCTGGGCCTGATTGCCATGCAGGATGTCGATCAGGCTGTTCATGAACTCCAGCGGCTTGCCGACAAGGGACTCCGGGGAGCCATGATCAACGCAGCCGCTCCCGGCGACGTGCCGTTCAGCGACACCCATTTTGATCCGTTCTGGGCGGCGGCTCAGGACTTGCAGATGCCGGTCAGCCTCCACATCCTGACCGGCAAGCAGAACATTCGGCTCAAGAAGGGCCGGGTAGCCTCCAATATGTCGATCATCCACGAGGTCCAGTATTCGCTGACCGATCTGATCTACAACGGCGTGCTTGAGCGCTTTCCCGGCCTCAGGCTGGTATCGGCCGAAAACGACATCGGCTGGGTCGCCCACTATCTCAACCGGCTGGACATCTCCTACGAGACGCTGCGCTATATTGACCCGACCCCCATCAGCATGCTGCCCAGCGAGTACTTCACGCGCCAGGTCTACGCCACCTTCCAGGATGACCGGCCCGGCGTGCTGACCAGCCAACTGATCGGCCAGGACAACTTCATGTGGGCGTCCGACTTCCCCCACCGGGCCTCAACCTGGCCCAACTCACGGGCGATTATCGAGCAGAACTTTGCCGACGTGTCAGACGAGATCAAGCGCAAGATCACCTACGAGAACATCCATCGGCTGTACGGCTTCTAAAACCGCTACTCAGTTCAGGACCTCTTTGTCCTGCAGTCCGGCCACCTCGGTCGGGCTGAGGCCCAGCACCTCGGTCAGCACGTAGTCGTTATCCTGGCCAAAGGTCGGGGCGTGTCGCCACACCTCACACGGGGTGTGGGACATCTTCCACGGAATCCCCAGGTGGCGGCGCACGCCGATCTCCGGGTGGTCGTGCTCGACATAGGTGCTGCGGGATTCGACCTGCGGGTCGGTCAGCATTTCCCGACCGTTCAGAGCCGGATAGGCCGCCACCCCAACCGCTTGGAGCGTCTCGGTCGCCTCCTGGGCGGTCCGCTCCTGGGTCCAGGCGGTCACGATCTGTTCCAGCTCGTCTTCGTTGGCCTTGCGGGCGGCGGCACTGGCAAAGCGCGGATCGTCGGCCAGACCGGGCTGACCGATCGCCGCGCAGCACTGCCGCCATTCGTCCTCAGTCCCGACCACAATGCTGACCCAGGCGTCGTCGCCCTGGCTGCGAAAGACGCCGTGGGGCGCCATGTACGGATCGCGGTTGCCCATGCGCGGCGGCTGATTGCCGTTCATGGTGTAGTCCATGATGGCTTCGGGCAGCAGCATGGCGCAGGCTTCACGCTGGGAGAGATCGATATACTGGCCGTGGCCGGTCTTTTCGCGGTACAGCAGGGCGCACATGATGGCGTACGAGCCGTGGACACCGCCGTTCGGATCGCCGTACGAAAAGCCGGCCTGGCGCGGCCCGTCGTCAATATAGCCGGTCAGGGCCGACATGCCGCTCAGCGCCACCTGGGGTGGCCCGTACGACACATAGCCCTTCTCCGGGCCGGTCTGACCGTAGCCCGACAGCGAGGCCATGATGATGTCGGGCTTGAGCGCGCGCAGGACCTCATAGCCCAGGCCCATTTTTTCCATCACCCCGCCGGCAAAGTTTTCGATCACAATATCGCTTTTGGCGACGAGCTGTTTGGCCAGCTGTATCCCCTCGGGCTTCTTCAGATCGAGCGACAGGGAACGCTTGCCCTGATTGTACTGGTTGAAATAGCCGCAGCGGTTGATGCCCGTTTCATTGTCGGCCCAGGGGGGAATCATACGCGACGGACACAGCCGCGTCTGGCTCTCAATCCGAATGACTTCGGCGCCCAGATGGGCCAGCTGCAGCGCCCCGTAGGGTCCGGCCCAGGCCCAACAAAAGTCGGCAACACGAATTCCGTCCAGTGGTGGTTTGCTCATGGCGTGTCTCCCAATTAGATGATGCCGGCCTGCTGAAGCTGCGCCAGCTCCTGCTCAGCCATGCCCAGCTCGGCATATACCTCGGTGTTGTGCTGGCCCAGACACGGCGCCGGGCGACGCAGCGTCCAGGGTGTTTCGGACATGGTGTGGGGGGCGGTCGGGTAGGTATGGGTGCCAGCCTCAGGATGGGCGACTTCGGCAAAAAAGCCGCGGACTTTCAGATGCTCGGAGTTCAGCAGGTCGCCCATGGTCGAGACCGGGGCAAACGGAATACGACGAGACTGGGTCAGATGGTACAGCTCGTCGACCGACTGCTCTTTGACCCACGGCTCCAGAAACAGCTGGAGTGCGTCCCAGTTCTCGGCCCGGTCCAGCCGGGTCTTGAAGATCTCCTCGTTGGCCCAGTCCGGGTTGCCCATCAGATCGACAAAGCGCTGCCACTGGTGTTCCTCAACGCAGGCGACATAGATCCAGCCGTCTTTGCACTCTATGATATCGAGCGGCCGGATGGCTTTATTGCCGGTAAAGCGCACCACGACCTGATCGGCATAGGTCGGCATGATGCCGGCAAACTCGGAGATGCCCATCAGACACTCCTGGATTGAAAAATCGATGTGCTGGCCGTGGCCGTCCTGAAAGCGCGAGAACAGGGCGGCCAGCGAGGCTGTTGCGGCGTGGATGCCGGCCTGAAAGCCCGACTGCTGGCCAAACACCCGCAGCGGCGGCAAATCCTCGCTACCGGGGCCACCGCCGTTCAGGTAGCACAACCCACCCGCGTTCCAGGTCGTCAGGTCATAGGCTGCGTAGTCCTTGCGCGGTCCGGTGAGACCAAAGGGCGTGATCGAGGTCATGACCAGCCCGGCGTTCATCCCGGCCAGGCGCTCATAGTCCAGGCCCTGGGCGGCCATGCGGGTCGGATGGACGTTGTGAATCAGCAGGTCGGCTTTGGCGACCAGCCGGTCGAACACCGCCCGGCCGCGGCCGTCGGTCATATCCAGGGTCACGCCCCGCTTATTGGTGTTCAGATACAGGTACAGACCGCTTTTTTCAGGGTGGGGGGTGCCGCCCGGAAACGGTCCGCGCTGGCGAGCCGTATCGCCGCCGGGCGGTTCGATCTTGATCACCTCAGCGCCCATATCGGCCATCAGTTTGGCCGCATAGGACGCGCCGACCATATCGCCGCATTCGATAATCCTAAAGCCTTCCAGTGCAAGCCCCGGCATGAAACCCTCCTTCTTCCGGCCGCCGCTCGGTGCGGCGCGGACTGGCGTCCGCCAACTGTAGTCAGCCGTGCTCAGGCCGTCAAGCTGAGAGGCCACAGCTGGTCCCCCGCCCCGGGCAACCACGGGGGGTTGCCCCTACAGGTCCCAGACCGCACAGTAGGCCCAGCGCCTATGGACGTCATCGAAATCTATCTGCGGGTCCGGCGGACGGACATCGCCTATATCAAATTCATCCTCGAATCCTACGAGGACCTCGGCATTGTGCGGACGGTTGACCGCAAAAAAGCCACGATTGTGGTCCTGGCCATGCCAGACTTTATCGACCACGTCCGGGCGGTCCTGCACGCCCTCGGTCAGGAACTGGAGCTGTACGAGATTACTCCGCCGGCCGAGCAGGAGACGGACGGGGACTGGCTGGTGGAGAAGATCCGGCGCGGAGAATAGCGGTTCAGGTGTCGGCGTTCTCGTCCGGCGCTCTGGCAAACACATAGGCCACCCCGATGCTCAGCCCGTACAGCAGGAGCAGCGGCCCGGCCAGCAGGAGCTGGGAAATGGCGTCGGGCGGGGTCAGCACCGCAGCCAGGACAAAGATCGCCAGGATGGCATAGCGGAAGGCGCCAATCAGGGTGCGGTGGGTCAGCAAACCGATCCGGGCAAAGAAAAAGCTCAGAATCGGGAGCTGAAAGGTCACGCCAAAGGCCAGCAGGGTGCGCGCGCTGAAGCTCAGGTATTCGCTGATACGCAGGGTCGCCTCAACGTCAATGCTCTCGAACTGCTCAATAAAAAAGGCGTAGGCAATGGGCAGGACGATTGTGTAGCAAAACCCACCGCCCAGAACGAAAAAGAACGAACAAAAGCCGACAAACGGCCACACGTAGCGCTTTTCATTGGCGTACAAACCCGGCGCCACAAAGCGCCACAGCTGGTAAAACACCCCGGGGCTGGCCAGGAACAAGGCGGCGATGAACGCGACCTTGATCTTGGTAAAAAAGGCTTCGGTCGGGCTGGTGCCGATCAGGCTGCAGTCGGGACAGGCGTGCAGCAGCGGCTCGCGCAGAAAGCCGAACAGCCAGTCGGCAAACACATAGGTCGGCACGAACGCCACGGCGATGGACAGCAGAGCCTTGACGATGCGGGAGCGGAGTTCTTCCAGATGACCCATGAGCGACATCGTGGTGTCGTCAGGGGTCATTGAACGGGCTTCTCCTTGTCGGGCTGGGAGGCGGGGTCGGGGAGCGGCGGAGCGGCGGCCGGAGCGGGCACAGTGGACGATGCTCTCTTCTCGATCTGATGGTCATCCTCGTCGTCCGCTTTGTCACCGGCCCGCGCGCTGTGTTCGGCCTGGCGGACCTCCTCTTCGAGCAGCACGCGGGCGTTGTCCAACTCTTCGCTCACCCCGCTGGTGGCGCGTCGAAACTCGCCCAGCGTCCTGCCCAGCCCCCGGGCCAGCTCGGGCAGGCGTTTCGGGCCCAGCACGACAAGGGCAACCACGAGAATCACAATCAATTCAGGCGCACCAATACCGAACATCGCTCACCCTTAGCTTTCGCCAGCCACGCTAGTATAATCGGACAAGCGACGCAAGCGAAGGGGGACCCAGCATGCTCCGGACAGGCCTCGTTATTGACACACGCTATCAGGACCACCAACCCGGCCAGCAGCATCCGGAACGGCCGGCCCGGATCGGCAGCCTGTTGCGGGCGGTCGAGTCCTACCGGCGACCCGGCCTGACCTCGGTGGCTCCCCGCCTGGCCAGCGAGGACGAAATCGGCCTGATTCACGACACGGCTCATATCGGCCGGGTGGCGGCAACAGCCGGCCGACCCAGCTTCACCTTTGACGCCGATACCCAGGTGTCGGCCCTGTCCTACGACACCGCCCGCCTGGCCACCGGCGGCCTGCTGGCCATCCTCGACGCGGTCATGGACGGCGAGGTGGATAACGGCTTTGGCCTGGTCCGCCCGCCGGGCCATCATGCCGAGCGCAACCGGGCGATGGGCTTTTGCCTGTTCAACAGCGCGGCCATCGGCGCCCAGTACCTCCGCGAGCGCTTCGGCCTCAGCCGCGTGCTGCTCATGGACTGGGACCTGCACCACGGCAACGGCAGCCAGCACAGCTTTTACGACGATCCCGGCGTGCTGTACGCCTCGACCCACCAATACCCCTACTATCCGGGCACGGGCGCGGCCGAGGATGTCGGCCAGGGCACGGGCGCGGGCTATACGGTCAACCTGCCCATTCCGGCCGGCTGGGGCGACGCCGAATACCAGCACCTGTTCGAGACGATTCTTGATCCGATCTGCCGCCAGTTCGACCCCCAGTTCGTGCTGATTTCGGCCGGCTTTGACGCCCATGTCCGCGACCCCCTGGGCGGCCTACGAATGACCGAGGCGGGCTTCGGCGCCCTGGCCCGGGTGTTGCTGCGGGTCGCACGCGACCACGCCGGGGGGCGTTGCGCGGCCCTCCTGGAAGGCGGCTATGATCTCATCGGGCTCGAAAAATCCACCCTGCGGGTCCTGGACGAAATGGGCGGCGCACAGCTCGACACGCCGCTGCCCGAGGTCGACAGCCCGCCCCTGTTGCCCCAGGTCGTGACCGTGCAGCGCAGCTACTGGGAGCTGGCAGACAAATCCTGATGGGCAACCACCGGGTCGGCTGAACGGCCCTCCGCTCTTCAGGCCCGGCCGGAGAGGTTCGGGCAGGACCGAGTCGGGACGCTTCCACGCCGTCTGTCACCGCAAACCCCGGTTCCAGAAACGAGGAATTGACTGTACCATTCGGGAAGTTTCTTCCCTGTCGAACAGCGTAGACGCTTTTTAGCAGGGCTTTTGAAGTGCCCTGGCCCTGATTTTTCAGGCTTGTGAGGAGGACAGACACATGGCGAACAGAGGATTTTCTCATATTGGTCTTTCGACGCTCGACCTTGACAAAACGCGCGAGTTCTACGAGGACCTGCTCGGTTTCGAGCCGGTGGTGTGCGACACGATCGAGATAGAGGAAGGGGGGAAGATCCGTCACATCTTCTTCGATACCGGCCATCACCAGCTGATGGCCTTCATGGAAGCGCGCGAGGTCCCCGGCGTGCCGCGTGAATATGATGCCGGCATCAACAGCGGGCTCGGCGTGCCGGGCGGCTTTTATCACTTCGCGTTCGAGGCCGGTAATGAAGCCGCCCTGGCCCAGAAACGCGACGAACTCCGTTCCAAAGGCGTCGAAGTCAGCGATGTCGTCGATCACAACTGGGCCAAATCGATCTACTTCAAAGATCCGAACGGCATCTCCTTAGAGTATTGCTGCCTGGTGCGGGAGTTCACCGCGGATGACGCGCGCATGCAGGATCGTTTCAAACTCCCGCTCGGAGCGCTCGCTGATCCGGTCAAGGCCTTGTCGTCGCCGGATAAGCACTAAGCTTGAGACAGCCAACCCTGCACCCTCATGCTCACACATAGGGACAGGAGAGAGACAAGATGAAAATCGGCGTGTTTTGTATTTTCGATCACTGGCCCGAGGTCAAGTCAGCCCAACAGTATCTGACAGATTTTCTTGATCTCACCCAGCGAGCCGAGGAGCTGGGCTTTGATTCCGCCTGGGTGTCTGAGCATCATTTCACCCGCTATGGCGGCATCCTGCCTCGCCCTCAGGTGCTCTTGGCGGCCATGGCCGAACGTACCAAACGGATTCGCCTGGGCACGGCGGTGAGCCTCGTGCCCTTTGACAACCCCATCCGCGCAGCGGAAGATTTTGCCCTGGTTGACGTGCTGAGTGGTGGGCGGCTGGACTTTGGGGTTGGGCGCGGTCTGTTCCCGTTTGAATACGACGGGATCGGCGTGTCACAAAACGAGGGCCGCCAGCGACTTGAAGAAGGGGTCGAGATGATTCTGCGGGCCTGGCAGGAGGCCCCTCTCAGCTTTGAAGGACAATTCACCAAGGTCACCGACCTCACGATCTTGCCGCGGCCCCTCCAAACCCCGCACCCTCCCCTGTACGCGGCTGCGCTCAGCCCCGAAAGCTATGACTGGGCCGCGCGCAAAGGCTATAGCATTCTCCAGGTGCCCTATCCGCTGCCCATCGAAGTGACGCAGGGCCAGATTGCCGACTACAAAGAGAAACTCGGCCAGCATGGCCATGGCGGCACAGAGGTCATCGCCCTGTTCCACACCTATGTGGGAGAGACCGCAGCCAAAGCCAAGGCCGAGGCCGAGCAGGCGGTGATGAACTGTGTGAACCTGGCCGGCTCGCTCTTTCCCAAAAAGATCAAATCCGAGCAGTACAAATCGTACGCCCAGTTTGCTCCGACGATGCAAACGCTCACGTATGATGTCCTGTACAATGAGCGCACGCTGATTGGCGATCCCGACCAAGTCATTGCCAAGCTGGAACGCTTTCAAAAAGACTTGCAGATGGACCAGTTCATCTATTTCCTCAACTGGGGTGGGATGAACCACGATCTGGTGCTGCAATCCATGCAGCGCTTTGCCAAATATGTCCTGCCCCATTTCCAAAAAGGCGATGCCCAGGCTGAGAAAACGCTGGCCGCACTGTAAGGAAATCTTTCTCCCCGATAATGCCAAGCGGCTCCAGGCCGACGGCTATACCACCCTCAACTTTGACTACCGCTATTTTGGCGAAAGCGGCGGGGAGCCTCGCTCGCGCCTTTTTGAGCTGATCCACTCCCTGCCCGACAATCTGAAGGAGCGGACCAGCGTGGGCAACCCGTCCGACTGCCGACGGCGGCTGGGGGAGCTGCGGGACGAGTTCGGCATCGAGCAGGTGGCCTTCTCCCTGCACGCCGGGGCGCAGGATACGGCCCGGGCCAGACGTGGGCTGGAGGTCTTCGCCCAGGAAGTGATGCCCGAGTTTGTCTAGAGGGTGTTCTGCACTCTGGGATCGGTCCGGGTCACATCCCCATTACCCGGATTAGGCGGCTTGAAGGGCTGGGGCTCACGTCTGTCGCATCGTCATACAGTCCAGCATGAGTTGACCCGGCACCTCAGCAGTCTGTCCTCCTTTGGTTTCATTCCAGACTGTCCTGTCTTGCCATCATCAACGAAGAGAGCAAGGAGCCTGCGTTGCTGCCCCGTTACTGCGCCACATAACCGCCATCCACCGCCATGGGATGGCCAGTCACAAACGAGGCCGCTTCAGAACACAACCACGCCACGGCTTCGCCGATCTCACTCGGTTGGGCCATACGACCAACGGGTTCTGCGGCGCTAATCCCTTCGGCCATTTCGGGCACTTTTTCAAAGGCGCGCTTGAGCATCGGCGTCTCCACAGCGCCTGGACAGACCGCATTCACCCGAATGCCGGACTTGGCATACTCAAGCGCTGCGGTCTTGGTGAGTCCGACCACCCCATGTTTGGCTGCGACGTAGGCGGACCCGGCTGGTATACCTTGTAAACCTGCCACTGAGGCAGTGTTTACAATCGCGCCTCCGCCTTGGCTGAGCATCTGCTGGATTTCCGCTTTCATGCTGAGCCATACGCCCTTGAGGTTAATACCGATCACCCGATCCCAGGTGGCTTCAGGATAGTCCGGCGTTGGCACGAAGTCGCCTTCGATGCCAGCATTATTAAAGGCGCAGTCCAGCCGGCCATAAGTCTCCACCACTTTTTTGACCATGGCTTCTGTCTCAGCCGCTTGGGATACGTCAGCCTGTATAAAGATCGCGTCGCCCCCAGCGTCTTTGATCAAGCGCACGGTTTCCTCGGCGCCTTCGGCATTCACATCCGCTACCGCAACTTTTGCGCCTTCCCGAGCAAAAACCTGAGCGGTCGCCCGGCCAATTCCGGTACTCGCGCCCGTGATTAAAGCGACCTTTCCGTCTAAGAGTCCTGCCATGTATGACCTCCTTTTCAAAAGGATTTCACTCTTGAACCATCTTCTGGATGATTGAGAGTTCGACTAAAGGACGCCGCCTCCGAGCACATCCAGACGACGGCTTCGTTTGCTGCGCCTTCCGGGTCGAAAATATAATCGTGGAAGACGAGTTCGCCGATGACGATAGCGGGTGGACCGGCGCCCTCGATCCGGTATTGAAGCGTGAAGCCGGCGGCGGCGGTAGTCCCGCTCTCACTGCTCATGGTTGCCTCCTGTCGTGGGTGGGGACGTCCGTCAGCCGGTCGCCAAAAACTCACGCACCAACTGTGAAACTTGGGTGTGCTGTTCGACGTATGGGACATGCCCGGCGTTGTCGATCAGCCGAACCTGCGCGTCTGCAATCCGCGAGGCGAACTCGTCTGCGTAGACAACCGGCACCAGGCGGTCTTGTTTGCCCCAGACAATGAGTGTTTTTGCTCGGACGCGGCGGAGTCGTTTGGCTAAACCCCGTTCCGGAATCGGCCAGATAAAATGTGAGGTGCTGGCGAGAGAACTCACGCGGTGGACCAGCGCGTCCACTTTTTCATCCGGGTCTTCCGGCAGACTCAGTCGGGCGGCGACCTCAGGCGTATTGGGATTACGGTACAAGAGTTCCACCTGGGTTTCCGGTGCGACCATGACATGGTCACTGACCGGAGCATCGTCCCGCCACAGTCCCAGGGCATCGATCAGCACAAGTTTGCCAACACGATGGGGAAAGCTTGCCGCCAGCTCTGCCGCCACCATTCCCCCAAAGGAGTGGCCAATCAGATCGACCTGATCGAGGCCCAGCGCAGCCAACACGTCATCGTAATACAGCATCAGGTCCCACAAGTTATCGAGCTGGTGTAAATCCTTGGGCTCGACAGCGCCCGGATGCGCCGGGGCAAAGACGGTGTGCTGGGCGGCCACATCATTCAGAAAACCGCCCCATTCCTGGCCAAACGGACCGTGCAGAAAAACGACGGGTGAGCCCTCGCCGCGGACGAGCGTCGTATTCGGCGCAAAGCCGCCGGGCAGGCTGACAGACTGTGAAGCGGGCGCGCTCACGAGTGGGCTCCCTTCGCCGTCATGTGCGGAGCTTCGCTCTCGTTCCGGGTCGCGCCACGGGCAGCGTCGCTGCCATTCACCTGCGGACTGCGGGCTTGGGCGTTGCGGGTTGCCCCTTGCGGCCACCAACGATCCTCATAGCCTTGCTCATCCCAGATACCGCGAATGCGGGGCAGGACCTCTTCGGCGAACAGACGCGTGTTCTTGGCCGTCAATTCCGGCTCCATTGACTGGATCTGGAGAATCACCATCAAATGGCCAACTCGGAGGTTCTTGACCGCCTCAGTGAGACGATCAGCGACCGTTTTGGGGCTCCCGCCAATGACAATGCCCTGCTTTTCGACCTGTTCCTGCCAGGTCATGTCTTTCCCCGAGACTGCCCCAAATGGAGTCGCTCCACCTGAACGCTTGAGATTAAATTCCAGGCTGTGTTTGGTCATATAGCCGGGCACAACGGCATGGTGACCGGCGATATACAGCGACTTATCGAAGAAATTACGGATATGCGGCAGATACTCTTTCTCGGCTTGGGCGTCGGTTTCGCTGACCACAACGAGTTGCGCAAAACCGGCCCGGTACGGATTATCATCGCGCCCCGAGGCGGCCACGGTATCCCAGTACCGATTCATCATATTTTGCGCAGCCTTATGGCCCAGAAAGCTCAGATAGCTATAGGTGTAATCATTCTCAGCCGCAAACTTCCACGTCTCAACCGACCCGCCGCCTGCACACCAGATCGGCGGATGGGGTTTCTGAATCGGCTTCGGCCACAAGTTGACATAGCGCAGCTTGGTAAACTTGCCGTTAAACGGAAACGGGCCAGGCTTGGTCCACGCTTGTTTGATGAGATCATGGGCTTCGTAGTAGCGTGGCCGCACTTCGGTCGGCGTAATGCCATAGCAGCCGGCTGTGTCCATGGCCGAGCCAACTGGCCAGCCAGCGACCAGGCGTCCACCACTCAGACAGTCGAGCAGCGCCATCTCTTCGGCCACTCGGAGAGGCGGATTGTAGAGCGGCAAGGTATTGCCCAACATGACAATCGCGGCATCAGATTTGCGACGGGCCAGATTGGCCGCGATCAGATTGGGCGAGACAGGAAAGCCATACGCGTTCTGATGATGCTCGTTCAGGCCGAGCCCGTCAAAGCCGAGATCGTCGGCCAGCTCCAATTCGTCCAGATTCCAGTTCAGATACTTGCCGACCGTTTCCGGATCGCACAGTTCGTCAGTCGGAGGGGTGACCCAGATACTCTCATACCGATCACGGAAGTCATCCGGCAGATCCCGGTAGCCTTGCATGTGAAACCAAATCGTCTTCATAGATATTCCTCTCGCCAGTTGCCTCAGACCCGCCAGGCGCGTGCCGAATAATCATGCCGATATCGATCAGTCCCGCAGGCCATCACGCCGGACATGAGGTCCGGTCCGTTCTCCCGTTTGTCAGACAGGAATATGCACCGTCGGATAGGACATCGCAAGAGGAGGACACGCTGGACACAAGCGTACACCAGCGGACCCAGCCCGTTGAATCGGGTCGTGACCGTGCAGCGCACCTATTTGGAAGCTGGCGGGCAAATCGTGACAGGAGTCAACGAAGCGTCCGCCACTAGGCACTCTTGTCGGGCACCCATTCGCGTGTTGCAAAAACTCGGCATGCAAAAGAGGGAAGAGCGCGAATTTGCCGGCCTCCACGCGGTGATGTACGAACTGTGGCGGACACGGTTTGTCGCCAGACTGCAATCTTCCGAACCGAACGGCCTGACAGGCGCACGCTACGGCTCGTAACGGACAGGTATCCAGGGGGGGATTATGGTTATTGTCATAGTTCGTACCCGACTTCGGGCGGGAGCGGACCAGGCTGCCTTGGGGCAGCTCACGCAGGAGATGCGGACTCTGGTGCAGACCATACCGGGCTTTGTTGCCGTGCTTTGTTGCCGTCAAGGACTTTACAGCCAGCGACGGTGAAGGCGTCTCTCTTGCAGAATTTCAGACCCTGGCGGCGGCCAAAGCGTAGCGGGAGCATCCTGACCACCGACGCGCCCAGGAGAGGGGCAGGAAAGAGTTCTTCTCGTCCTACCATGTCCAAGTCTGTGAAGTCGGGCGGGAGTACTCGTTTCCCGGCGAACGGGTGTCCTCATAGCGCATGCCGCGTACGGCAGAGAGGCCAGATATGCGCAGCCTGAGCTGCTCAATTTTGGGTATATATCGGGTTCACTCCAGTGCCTTCATTTTCTCTTCCTCGCTCATCAAACCTGTCGGGCAGATGTGTTCCTAGTTTGTTCCTCACCTCGCCATTCTGCAACGTGTTCCCCATCCCTGTATCTTTTGTCCTGTTGTCTGCACTACCAGGACGTAGCAAGACTAATACGACTTGGCGAAAACGACCCGCCGCTTGCTGGCTTGACCGCTCATCACGCAGCTGCCGTCTTCTTCCGGGGCGTCGAGCGGAATGCACCGAATCGTGACGTTCAGGTCATTCTTGATCGTCTCTTCGACATCGGGCTGGCCGTTCCAGTGGCTGAGGGCAAAGCCGGCGTGGATCTCCGGTTTGTCACGATTGTGGGGGGTAAAGAAGTCGTACAGGTCGGCTTTTGAGTCAATGCGGTGGGTATGTTGATCGCGGAAGCGGCGAGCGCGGTCAAACAGGCCGTGCTGGATGTCGTCGAGTTGGGCGCCAAGCGTTGCCACAAACTCGGCCCGCGACTGGCTCACCCGCTCCGACTGCTGTCGGTCACGGCGGCCGACAAAAACGGTGTGGTCTTCAAGCTCGCGCTGTCCGATCTCGAGTCGGATGGGCACGCCTTTTTTAATCCACGACCAGACCTTTTCTCCGCCTGAGGCGTCCCGCACGTCAAGTTCGACCTGCAGGGGCTGGTCGTCGTAGCGCAGCGCCCGCAGTTCCTGGGCCAGACTCTCGCAGTAGGCCAGGATTTCGTCCCGGTTTGTCTTCTTGCGCAACAGGGGCAGGATCACGACATGGCGGGGAGCCAGTTTGGGCGGCAGGATCAGGCCGTTATCGTCGCTATGGGTCATGATCAAGCCGCCGATGAGACGGGTCGAGACTCCCCACGAGGTGGTCCAGGCGTAGGCTTCCTGGCCGCTGGGGTCGGAGAAGCGAATCTCGGACGAACGGGCAAAGTTCTGGCCCAGAAAATGTGAGGTGCCGGCCTGGAGCGCCTTGCGGTCCTGCATCATGGCCTCGATGGAATAGGTGGAGACGGCGCCGGGGAAGCGCTCGCCCGGGGTCTTTTCGCCCTTGATAACCGGAATCGCCATGTAGCGCTCGGCAAAATCGGCGTATACGCCAAGCATACGGTCGGTCTCTTGCTGGGCGTCCTCGGCGGTGGCGTGAACCGTGTGACCCTCCTGCCACAGGAATTCGGCGGTGCGCAGAAAGATACGCGGCCGCATTTCCCAGCGCACGACATTGGCCCACTGGTTGATCAGCAGCGGCAGGTCGCGGTAGGACTGCACCCACTTGGCAAACGTCGCGCCGATAATGGTTTCAGAGGTGGGGCGGACGACCAGGGGCTCGGTCAGTTCTCCAGACGGGACGAGCCGACCGTCCGGTCCGGCCTCCAGCCGATGATGGGTCACAACCGCGCATTCCTTGGCAAAGCCTTCGACGTGCTCGGCCTCTTTTTGCATGAAACTGAGCGGAATGAAGAGCGGGAAATAGGCGTTTTGATGGCCGGTGGCCTTGAACATGCCGTCCAGGACCCGCTGGATGTTCTCCCACAGGCTGTAGCCCCACGGCTTGATGACCATACAACCCCGGACCGCCGAGGTTTCTGCCAGGTCGGCGGCCCGAATGACCTGCTGGTACCACTCGGTGTAGTCTTCGTCTCGGGTTGGAGAAATCGCCGTCTTTCGGGCTCGGTTCATGCCGCTCCTCCGTGTCTGTCAAAAGAAACGCTGCTCTCTTCTCGATGAGGTGATTCTCATCGTTCACTTCCGTGAGCGCTGAGCAGGGCCTCTGCCATACGCAGGTCGTCTGGAGTGGTAATCTTAAAATTCCGCCGCTCGCCAGGCACAATCTGGACTGTCCCACCGAATTTTTCAATAAGCGCCGCGTCGTCGGTGACCTGAATCGCCTCATCCAGGGCACGTTGGTGGGCCGCTCTGATCAGCGGAACACGGAAGGTCTGGGGGGTCTGGGCCAGCCACACGTCCTGGCGCGACAGCGTCTCGACCACCGTCCGAACGGGAGAGGTGACCGATGATTGCTTGCTGAGGGGGGTCTCATCGTCCACCTGTTCAACACGTTTGAGGGTATCGGCCGCGGGCACCGCAACCAGCGCCGCCCCGGCCCGGCTGGCGACCCGAATGCTGGCATGAATGACGTCCGGACTGATAAATGGGCGGGCGGCGTCGTGGATCACCACGATATCGCACTCGGTATCCAGCGCGGCGAGGCCGAGGCGGACCGAGTCCTGGCGTTGGGGGCCGCCGTGGGCCAGGCGGATGGTACACCGAAACGGCCCGTGGGCCTTGAGCAGCTCCCGGCACAGCGCTTCGCGCTCAGGTGCGACCACGACAACGAGGCTGGACAGCAGTCGCGCCCGGTCGAGGCTGCGCAGGGTATGGACGAGGAGGGGCAACTCAGCCACGGGCAGGAACGGCTTGGGCACCCGCGTCCCCAGGCGCTCGCCCTTGCCGGCTGCAACAATCACTGCGTTTGCGTGCATGGCAAAAACAAAGGCTGGGAATATCCCAGCCTTTGCCGTTCAGAGTGAATCGAGAACAGGGGCGAAAGCTCAGTGGGTGAAGATGGTTTTCAGATCATCCATGATCTTCTCTTCGGTGTGCGCACTGGCGATGGACAGCTCTTTGACGAGCAGGTTGCGGGCCGTGTCGAGCATTTTCCGCTCCCCAAACGACAGCTCTTTGTCGGCTTTCAGCACAAACAGGTCGCGCAGCACCTTGGCGATTTCCAACACCGAGCCGGTTTTGATCATCTCGGTATACTCGCGATAGCGACGGTTCCAGGTCTGTTGATCGACTTCGACTTTTTTGGTGCGCAGGATGCGATAGACTTTTCTGACCATTTCCTTGCTGATGACCGGGCGGAGGCCTGCCGCTGCCACGTTGGTGGTCGGTATCATGATGGTCATGTCGCTTTCCAGGATCCGCAACACGTAGAACTTCTGCTCGTGGCCGGATATGCTCTTCGCCTGCATCCCCTCGATCACTCCTACACCATGGCCGGGATAGACGACCTTCTCCCCAATCTTGAACATCGGCTTCCCTCCTAGCGGCACTCAGAATCGGAAAATGGTAACGGATTCGGGCGCTGTCGTCAAATTTCTAACTATCCGAAAACAGGCAAGTTTTTTAAAATGGCAGTTCAATCTCGACCACTCTGCCGTGCCCGACTTGCGATCCGACCCAGGCTGCGAGGCGTGCTCTCAAGTACTTACTGCGGAACATCTCATGGATTCGTTCCGTTTCTGTTCGATCATCAATGAACCGAGCCGTGCCACTGAAAGCAAGATCTCCGATCTTCAAGCCTATCTGATTATTTTTCTTCAGGTTTCGATACCAGGCGGTTTTGCCGTCATTCCCGGCTTGGATGTAAAAGCGGTCGTGTTCATAAATGAACCAGATCGGGATCATGCGCGGCTTGCCGCTTTTTCGGCCAATCGTCGTGATCTCGACAATTGACTCCGAGGCGCGCGCCTCAAGGGCTGGCCGGCTGGGACTGGTCTCCTGGGCCGAACTCGGCACCGCCCAGCCGGCCAGCATGAGGGCTAGGCCGCAGCATAGCAAGAACCGGTGTTGCCGGGCCGACAAGGTGAACGATGATACCCACCTCATCAAGAAGAGATCATTGTTCACCTTGCGTGTCATGGCTTCCTCCTGTCAGGCGCATCTGCCAAGCCGGGCCGTCGCCCGATCTCCCCATATTGCCGTTCTGGTCTGCTGACACAATCCCACCGGGCGATTTAGTTCCCAAAAGACAGAGAGTGTGGTAGCCTTTGGCGACCTTATTTCCCAGAGGAGGAATCCGCATGGCTACCCAGTATTACTTTCACATCGCTAATGAGGCCATTGAGGTGCAGACCGGTGCGCACGCCTCGCCCAATATCACGATTTCCATGAAGGAGAGTGATTATCTGGATATGATAAACGGAAAATTGAACGGCCAGATGGCCTTTATGAGCGGCAAGCTCAAGATTACGGGAGATATGGGGCTGGCGATGCGCCTGCAAGGGCTGTTCACGGCCCGCGGCTCGGATGATCCCGAGGTCACCTCGATCCAGCAGGTGATTGATGGTTCAGCCGAAAGCTTCAACAAGGCGGGTGCAAAAGGCCTGGATGCGGTTTTTCAGTTCGACCTGAGCGACTGAGTCGCCACCTCCCCGCCCGAGTCCCTATGCCGACCCACACCCTGATTGGCCTGATGTCCGGCACCTCGCACGACGGGGTTGACGCCGTGCTGGTCGATATCACCTTTGCCCGCCACCGTTTGCAGACGCACCAGCGTACGTTTCGCGCGTTTCCGTATACCCGCCCGGTTCGTGAGCGTTTATTGCGGCTCAGTCAGGGCGCTGCGGTGCCGGCCGCTGAGGTCGCCCAGGTCAATGTGCTGTTGGGTGAGCTGTTTGCCAAAGCCGCCCTCAAGCTGTGCCAGGCGGCCGGCCTTTCGTGTGAGCGGGTGACGGCGATCGGTTCGCACGGCCATACGATTTACCATCAACCCCGCCAGCGACCGGGCCCCGGCTCCACCTTGCAGATCGCTGAGCCGGCCGTTATTGCCGCCCGGACGGGTATCACGACGGTGGCCGATTTTCGGCCCGCGGATGTGGCCATGGGCGGGGAAGGCGCTCCTCTCGTCCCGTATGTCCACTACGCCTTGTTTCATCGGCCCCGGCGGTCGGTCGCCGTCCACAATATCGGCGGGATCGCCAACCTGAGCTATCTGCCCGCCCAGCACGGGCTTGACGGCGTCCTGGCCTTTGATACCGGCCCCGGCAATATGGTCATTGACGGGGTCGTTCAGGCGGTCAGCCAAGGCAAAAAGCTGTACGACCGCGGGGGGCGTCTGGCCCGTCGGGGCCAAGTCCACCAGCCCTTACTGGCCGAACTCTTGCGCCATCCGTATTTTCGACGCCGTCCGCCCAAATCGACCGGCCGCGAGGAGTTTGGTGAGCCGTATATCCGCGATTTTCTCAGCCGAGCATCGCGGCTGAGCGCCGAGGATCAGGTTGCCACGGCCACGGCCCTGACGGTCGAAAGCATGGCCCACGCCTACCGTAGGTTTGTGTGCCCGCAGGGTGGGCTGGATGAGATTATGCTGACCGGCGGCGGAAGCCTCAACCCGGTGCTGGGTGAGTGGCTGGCCCGGGCCCTGCCCCAGGTCCAGATCCGCAGCCTGGAAGACCTCGGCTTTGAGAGTCAGGCGCTTGAAGCGCTGGCCTTCGCGGTACTGGCCTACGCCACGCTGCACGGCATGCCGTCAAATGTACTCGGGGCAACCGGCGCCCGGGCACCGGTCGTCCTGGGCAAAGTGGTGCCGGGACGCAACTATCGCACCACCCGGCTCCAAAGTGGACGATGACGACCGCCTGAGCGAGGAGATACGTTGACCAGCCGGGTCGGATCGCAGCATATGGGGGAGGCGAGCCGCAGGAGCGCCTCCCCCGTGTTTGACCGATAGAGGAGGGCAATCCCATGCCGAAACGTGTCGTTATCATTCCCGGCGATGATGCTGCCCCGGAGGCCATGGCGCCGACGCTCGACCTGCTGAAGAGTTTGGCCCTGGATATCGAGTTCACCGAATTCCCCATAGGACAAGACGGGGTCAAGCAGTACGGTTCGCGACGGGATTTTCATCAGGCTTTGTGCCGAGCGATTGATCAGTCTGACACAACCCTGTTCGGGTCGACAAACGGCACGACCGGTGGGATCAGTTATCTGCGCTGGGGCAAGCAGACCTATGCCAACGTGCGTCCGACCCGCTGGCTGCCCGGTTTCCAGAGTCCCTTGAAACAGCCCGAGGGCATAGATTTGGTCATCGTGCGCGAAAACCTCGAAGACCTGTATATGGGCATTGAGGGAGACCTCGGTGTGCTGTCGGCCCTGCCCGAGACGAGTGTGACCAGCTATTTGACCAAGAAACCCCTGGATACGACGCCCGTCGGCAAATTCGCCATCAAGGTGATCACCGTCCAGGCCACCCAGCGGGTCGTCCGCTTTGCCTGCGAGCTGGCCCGCAAACGCAAGGCCCGGGGTGGCCGGGGGCTCGTCACCTGCACCTGCAAGTACAATATGCTGCGGAGCAGCGATGGCCTGTTTCGGCAGGTCGCCGAAGAAACGGCCAAAGCCTACCCCGATATCGAGTATAACCAGTATATTGTTGACGATTTTGCCCACCGTCTGGTGGCAAACCCGAGTCAGTTTGACGTTGTGGTGATGCCGAATCTATACGGTGACCTGCTCTCGGACGCGGCGGCCGGCACGATTGGCGGTCTGGGGCTGGCGCCCAGCGGCTGCTACGGCGAGGACTACGCCTATTTCGAGTCCGCCCACGGCACAGCCCCGGATATTGCCGGCCGCAATATCATTAATCCGACTGCAACCCTGCTGTCGGCCGGCCTGATGTTGGAATATCTTGGCTGGCAGGACGTGGCGGACCGTCTCGAAGCGGCCATCGCCCGCGTCTATGCCGAGGGGCAGGTTCTGACCCCCGACCAGAGCGGCTCGTCCTCAACCACCGACTTTTGTCGGGCGGTCAAAGACGCCGTTCTCGATAGCGAGAGGCAGCCCGTGCGGACAACACCGGCGCGTCAGTGAAATCGCAGGTGTCCGGCGGGAAGGTGTCAGCCTCTATTGGACGCTGTTGAGTTTGCTGCGGCCGCGTTTGATGACAATCACGTCTTGGCCGTTGACGCGTAGAGTACGCCGGTCGGCCGGGGCCTGGGCCGGCCCTTTGCGGGCGCGGTCTTCGCGCCATTTTTTCAGCTGCTTCTCGAGATTTTTCTGACTCACATATCCTCCTCGGTACTTCGAGGTGAACGATTATCTCTTCTTGATGACGTGGTCATCATCGTTCACCGTGCCGGTGTCAGGCTCAGCCGTCAATAAACGCTTCGAGGCTCTTGGCCCGGGTCGGATTGCGTAATTTCCGCAGCGCCTTGGCCTCAATCTGACGGATGCGCTCGCGGGTGACCGCGAAGCGCTGGCCCACTTCTTCCAGGGTGTAATCGGTCTTTTCGTCAATGCCGAAGCGCATGCGCAGAATCTGCTCTTCGCGCGGGGTGAGCGTCGCCAGCACTTTGCGGGTTTGCTCTTCAAGGCTCAGTGCCATGGCGGCGTCTGCCGGAGACAGGGTCTGGCGGTCCTCAACAAAATCGCCCAGCGAACTCTCTTCGTCATCGCCAATCGGGGTTTCCAGGGACACCGGCTCTTTGACAATCTTGAGGACCTTGCGGACCTTGTCGGCCGGGACCTCCATCTGGGCCGCGATCTCCTCAGGCGAGGGTTCGCGTCCCAGCTGCTGGACCAGATAGCGCGAGGTGCGCAGCACTTTGTTGATCGTTTCAATCATATGGACGGGGATGCGGATCGTGCGGGCCTGGTCGGCAATAGCGCGGCTGACCGACTGGCGGATCCACCAAGTGGCATAGGTCGAGAATTTGTACCCGCGTTGATACTCGAATTTTTCCACCGCCCGCATCAGGCCGATATTCCCCTCCTGGATGAGGTCCAAAAAGCCCAGACCGCGGTTGACGTAACGTTTGGCAATACTGACAACCAGGCGCAGATTGGCCTCAATCAAACGCCGTTTGCCCTCTTGGGCCTGGGCTTCGCCACGAGCGATGCTGTACAGCGAGCTGTGTAAATCCTCGCTGCTAATGGCCAACTCGACTTCGATTTTCTGGACCTTGCGCCGCGCGGTGTGGATCACCTGGCTCGCGTTTTGGATTTTCTGGATCTGGGTTTTGCTCAGCTCTTCGGGTCGTCTGCCCGCCCGCTGGACGCCGGATTTCAGACCGCGCGACAGAGAAACGATCTCGGACGCCTTGCGGTGGACGATTTCCTCCTGAAAGCGGACCGCCCGTTGGCACTCCTCTATCAGATCGCCGACTTCTTTGAGCTTGGCGGCAATAACGCCGATATGACGCCGACCGAGGGGAACGCTTTCCAGGGCGAGTTGCGTTTTATGCTTCACATCGCTCGCCTTTTTGACCGCTTTTTGACGTTCTTTGGCCGGCAGGCGTTTGCGCCTCAGCTGATCGAGCTTGGCCATCTCGCCGGCGATACGTTTCAACGAGGTCAGCTTGTTGAGGAACAGGGTAATCCGGTGGTCTTCCTTGCCGGCCGCTTCGACCTCGTCGTCATCGCCAAAGATATAGCGGGGTTCGATTTCTTCTTGTTTGAGCTTTTCGCCCAGAGAGACGACGTAGCGGAGGGCCAGCGGCGACGAGAAGACTTCCTGCTTGATGCGTTTTTCGCCCGCCTCAATCTCTTTGGCAATCGCCACCTCTTCTTCACGGCTCAACAGCGGGATATTGCCCATCTCCTGAAGATACATGCGAACCGGATCTGAGGTGTCGGTGATCTGCGGCTCTTCGACCGCAACTGTCTCTTCCTCCCAGTCGTCCTCTCTACGCTTGGGAATCTCGATGCTGATATTATTCTCGTCATCGAGCACGTCGGCCGCTTCGACGTCTATTTCCTCAAGGATGGACATGACGCCGTCAATGTCTTCTGCCGGTGCGGCTTTTGGAGCGGAAAGGACATGGGCGTCTGTCGCGGTGCGGGCACCCGTTCCTTTTGAGGCGGAAGGCGGCTTTTTCCTGCTGGTTTCTTTCCGTTTTTCCATAGGACCTCTATATGTGCGATCTGGTGGCACAGCACGGGTGAACGGCGCCGGTAGCAGTCCGGGCGAGAATGAGGGGCACAGAACGTGCCGGTGGAATAGTGTCGCCTAAACGGTACAAATTGGTTAGGAAGGCTCCCCAATTAGGCGCTACATCCTGGTCCGCGATGGAGCGCCCCCCCATCCTAAGAACGCTTGGCCGAGAAGTCAAGAGACGGATTGGCACCTGGCTCGGCAGAAGCGCCCTCGGTCTGGGCGGTCCTGCTGACGGTCCGGGCCGCGCCAATAGCGGTCGCATACTCGGCGTGGGGAGGGATGCTGAAATCTACGCCACGACGGGGCGTCAGAGCCGCGAGCCGTTTTTTGAACGCCTCCAAGCGGGTCAGTTTTCCGGTAAAGACGATATGTTCATGCTGACGGGTCTGGGCCGCAAACATGCTCAGGGTGAGGGTAATCCAGGCCACCATGTTGACCAGACCCAGGGCTTTGTCGGCTTGAGACGGGTCGGTCTGAAGTTTGCCGAAGTGGCTGGCCACCGCTTTGGCCGAGACAATGCCGACCGGTCCCCCCGCAATATCGCCGACGGTCAGGTCAATCTGGCTTAAATCTCCCTGGGCGGCCAGCTGCTCAAGCGTCTCCAGCTGGGTAATGCCGAGAAAATGGCGTGCCAGACCGCGCAGCGTGCCGCCGCCTATGCCGGTACCGCCCAGATGCAGGATCTGGTTCTGGCGCACGGAAACCAGGGCGGTTCCCGTGCCGAGGGAGACGACGAGCGCGTCCGACCGTCCGGCCAAGCTGCTCCCACCGACCCCGATAGCGGTGATTTCCGGAACCTTGACCACCGGTACCCCGAAGATCTGGTCCGCCAACTGGTGGCTGCCCCCACCGCTGGCGGCAATCGCCCGAATGTCGGTCAGTTTCTGTCCGGCACTGTTCAACAGCTTGCCCAAAGCCCCGGCCGCCGCCGCTAGCGGGTCGCCGGTCTCCAGGGTTTCGACCCGGATCGTTTCTTCGTCCAGCAGAACGGCGTCGGTTGTTGACCCGCCAATATCAATGCCGACAATCATAGGTCCGCCTGTCTGACCGTGAGGTCTGTCCGATACACCTGTATGATCTTTTTCCTGGCCGGCTCGTAGTGCTGCCATTTGTCGGCCGGGACCTGTTCGGCCGTCACCCGCCGAAAACCACAGCGTTCGAACAGCCGGCTCGCCCCAGCCTGGGAGGTACAGGCAAACACATAGCCCAAACCGGCCGTCCGGGCCCGTTCTATCATCGTGCCGACCAAACGGCCACCGATTCCCTCACCCTGAAAACGGGTGATGGTGTACAGCCCCACGATTTCTCCAGCCTGTTCTCCGGGATAGGGCAGCAGGGCACAGAATCCGGCCAGCTCTCCGCCCACCGCTCCGAGCCGGGCACCGTAGCCGTGCAGCAGCAGTTGCACCGTCTCTTGCTGGCTCCGAGGTTTGAGGTAACCCTCGAGTTCGCCGCGCTGGATCAGCCGCTCGGCCTCGTAAAAATCGTCGAGTCCCAGCGGCTCGACCCGACAGTAATCGGTCAGAGTCAAGAGCGTGCCCCTCCCTTCATAGGTGAACAGCTCCCGTGCGATATCCGCAGGCCGACACAGTGATACCGAGCCGACCCCACCCTCCAAAGCCGCCCGGATCGAGTCCAACAGCGGGCGGTGGACATCCGGGCCGGCCGCCTGGGGCCGACGCAGGAGTTCGTTCAGCACGCTTCCGTTCATGAAAGACACCCGGCCACCCCCGGCGCTGAGACCACCGTCCGGGTCGAGGATGACGAGCTTGTGCACCTTGAGACGAACGGCCAGGCGTTGCCCGGCGATGCGCCCCTGAGGGGCTGGCCACAGGCCGACAAAGATCGGGCGGGTTCTGAGCACCGTCCACACGTGTTCCAGGATAAGCCTGTCCTCAGCTCCAGCCGGCAGCGAAACAAACCGGACCGCCATGGCCGTACGCAGGCGTTCCAGCCAGCGCTGGTCCGAGTCGTCAGTTTCGATGAGCACAATCAGCCGTGCTTCATTGCGCGTCAGCTGGTGGCACACCTCGGCCAGCGTCTCGACCGCTGCCGCGTCTCGCAAATCTCTGGCTCGCAGGCTGAACAGGAAGCTCTTGCCGCGAAATTCTTTGAGGTAAAATTCCTGTTCAGGAAACGTAGCGGTTGTCACGGTCTGGCTCATCTCTGGCAAAGGCACTCGCGGTCTCCTTTCATCCGTCTGTTATCACGATTGCCTTTGTGAACGATGCTTCTTCCAGGGCAATTGCTTATCGTCAGGGCCTGGGTTGGGTCTGGTCGAGCAGGGTCTGGACGTCCGCCCGGGCTCGGTCATTCCAGGCAAGGTGTACGTCTGTGGCCGAACGGGCGAACAGCACCACGAGATCCTGTACCGGATAGACGCTCAATTGCTCAAGGGCAAGGGCATACACGGACAGCTCGGAGCGGTAGCGGGCAGCCCGGGGCTCGGCCTGCCCGTCAGAAAGTACGTCGTCCTTCAGGCCGACAATGACCCAGGCCCCGTTCTCAAGAAAGGCCAGGTCAATCACGCCGTTCAGAACCGTGCCGGTGTGGGACGGCGTCTGGTAGTGCAGGCTGAACGGCAGCTCGGCAAAACATTTCTGGGCAGCCCGGGCTCTGCTCAGCAGCGGGCTGTTCAGGACTTGGAGGTTCGGCTCGGCACCCTGCTTCAGGGCCATACGTACGGCGTGACCGAGCGACCTGGGAACAGCGGTGTGGGCGCCGTGGATGAGAGACTCAACGCTCAGCTCAGACACGGTCTGCGGCCGTTTGCCGTGTTGCCTGATCGCCCGCTGCTCCGCCTGCCAGGCTTGGTAGCGCGCCAACGCGGACTGATCAGGCAGGATAGGCGGCAGCGTGAGTCCTGGGGTAAGCTCTGGGGTAAGCCCTGGGCGGTCTGCAGCGGGTATATCGGTTTGCAGACCTGGGGAGTCCGGCCGGGGTTCAGTGATCTGGTCCTCGAAGACTCGCCACAGGCTCTGGCCGGTAGTACCGTCCAACTCGGGCAACGCGGGCACAATGAGCTGGTCGCGTGCCCGGGTTGCCGCGACATACCACAGGCGTCGCTCTTCGGCCTCCTCGCGGGCTCCCTCACGGGACAGGACCTCCTGCCAGCCGAGCGTTTGCCAGGCCAGGGAGTGTGGACCGAGTCGCAGCTCAAGACGGCCCTGGGGCTGGGAGAGCCGGCCTGACTCTCCCTCCGCGTGTGTCAGTGACGTCGGTGTGTGGCCGCGTTCAATCAGGCCGGTTCGACTCGGGCGGCTCGGAGCGAGGACCGCATCGGCAAGAATCACGACCGGAAACTCGAGCCCTTTGGCCTTATGAATGGTCAGGAAGCGAACGGTCGGATGATGCTCTTCGGCAATCACCGCTTCGCCCTCTTCGGTCGCCTGGTGGTGATGGCTCAGAAAACGGTTGAACGCGCTCAAGCTGTAGATGCCCTGGTCGGCCAGGCTGTGGGCCAGCTCGATCAGTTTGAGCAGGTTGGCTGTCCGTTGGTTTCCCTGTGGGCGAAGCGCGAACAGGGGCACAAGATGGGTCCGGGTATAGAGTTCGTACAGCAATGTTGACGGGCTGGACTGCCGAGAGCGGGCGTGCAGCTCGCGCAGCAGCGCAAAAGCCGCCGCAAAACGGTCCGCGTCCGGCGGCCCGTCCGGCAATGGCCCAGCGGTGTACTGCAAGACTCCCCCCGCCCCGACGAAGTGGGCCAGCGCCTCATCGGAAAAGCCGAACAGAGACGACCGTAAGCTTGCCACCAGGGCGGTGCTGTCAGCCGGACTGTCGATGGCGCGCAGCAGGACGCGCAGCTCCTCAACCTCGTCACGCGTCATATACTGACGCCCGCCCAGAATCTGATACGGAATGGCAGCGTTCTGAAAGGCTTCCTCGTAGGCGTCCATGGCGCGATAGGTCCGAAACAACACAGCAATGTCGCCAGGGCTGAGCGTTTGGTCTCCCTCCCCGAGGCGGCGGGTGAGGAAGTCGGCCACGGTTTGGGCCTCGACCCGGCGCAGGTCTTCACGTCTTGGCCGGGACGACAGCAGGGCTACGGGGACCGGCACAGGGATGACCGCCGGTCCCGAGTCGAGGGTGTCCGACGGGTTGTCCTGGGGCTCTTCGTGGCGGGTTGGGTGGAGTGGACGGTAGCGCAGGCCGTCTTCAGCCGCGGCGGGGGCAAAGACGCGGGAAAACGTGTCGTTGATCCAGTCCAGAATCGGTGCCCGGGTGCGGAAATTGCTCGACAGGCCAAGAACCTTGCCCTGGCCTTCGATAATGGTCCGGACGAGCCGATAGACGTCTAAATCGGCCCGTCGAAAACGGTAGATCGATTGGTGCGGATCGCCGACCAGAAACAGCTTGCCGGGTTTCAGCACGACCTGGTTCCAGTCGCGCGCCCGGGGCGTGTGCTCGGCCAGAAAAAAGACAATTTCGGCTTGCAGGGGATCGGTATCCTGGAATTCGTCCACCAGCAGAAAATCGAATTTGTGCTGAAAATACCGCCGAGCCTCCAGGTTGTTGGCCAGCAGGTCCCGGGTGGAGAGCAGCAGATCGGGAAAATCCAGACACGTTCGTTGGCGTTTCGTGTCGTCATACACCGCCAGATAGCTGCCGAGCCAACGGACAAGCCCAAGCGTATGGTTGTGCACCCAGGCCGCGCGGGCCTGGCGGTGGGCAACACGCAGCTGGGCAAAACAGCTGCGGACCTCATCCAGGCTGGAGGCCGGGTGCCAGTGCGTTTTGTTGCCAAGCCGCTCCGAGAGATCCAGCGGGCTGTACAGCAGCCGCTCCCAAAGCGGGTCAGCGTCGTGGTCGGGCAGCTGTTGGCTGAGATCCATCAGCTGTACAAAGGCCCGGTCGCTCCGCTCGCTGCACGCGAACCCGAGCTGAGACAGCCGCTCGATAGCCTGCCGAAAGGTGTGCCGGAATTGTGGCAGGGGGGAGGCCAGCGGCTCGGGCAGGAGCGTCAAACAGTCGCGCTGTTCAACCATGAAGTCGCGCAAGGCCCGCACATGGGCCAGGCTGAGACCGGCTCGCAGGGCGGTTTTGAGGCTGTCGGGTCTCGACTCCATCTCCTGGGCCAGCCAGTCCCGCCAGGTTTGATCCTGAATGACCCGCCTGCCGACCCCGTCCAGGACGCTGAAGTTCGGATTGACCCGTGCCTCAAGCGGCCGCTCACGGAGCAGCAGCGCGCAAAAGGCGTGCACGGTCAGAATCGAGGCCCGCTCAAGCTGTAGACGAGCCGCGCGCAGATTGTCCCGCTCTGCCTGGCTGAGCTGGGTGCTCAGGGCGGCGTCAATCTCGGTCCGTAGCCGTAGGCGGAGTTCGGTCGCGGCCTTTTCGGTGAAGGTGATGGCGGCTATCCGTTCCAGGCGACTCCGACCAGTCCGCAGCACCGTCAGCAGCCGCTGGAGCAGCACGCTCGTCTTTCCCGTGCCTGCCCCGGCTTCGACCAGAAAGCTGGTGTCGAGTTCGGTCGCCGCCCGCTGACGCGGCTCGGCGTCCGTCTCGCCCCTTTGTCGAGTGCCGTCGGCCACGCTCTCTCCTCAGTCGATCGCGCCCAGCTGGTGCATCACGGTCCAGCGCGGGTCGTGGCGTTTGTGCCGCATGCGTTGCTCGACCTGGCTGCCGCAGATGTCCGGAAAGGGACACGGGCGACAGGTGGCCGGGTGTGGAAAAAAGCAACCCGAGCGCATCCCCTTCAGTACGATGGTCAGGATCTGCCGGAGCACCCCTGTTGCCTCCGGCCAGGTCTCTGAGCGGAAGGCCGGAGCCGGGGTGTGGACCCGCTGGCCCAGTCCGACATAGCCGGCCGATTCCCATACCAGGTCGGGCCGCAGGCTGCAGGCCGCAAACAGATATAGCGGGAGTTGCAGGGCTGTGCCGCGGGCAAATCGACCGCGCGACGCGCGGCCGGTCTTATAGTCAATGATCCGGGCCTGTGGTCCGGCGCTGGACACATCGATCCGGTCAATCCTGCCCCGTAGGCGAATGGACTCCCCGTCCTCCAGGCTGAAGCTGACCGGTCGGTCGGGAAAAAATCGCTCCTCAGCCGACCCGTGCTGCTCAGCGTCGGGTGTTGAACCAAAGTCAAGCTCAAAGGCCTGGGGCACAAATTCCGATTGGTCCGCGACCTCGTGATACACCAGACGAATCAAACGTTCACGCAGACGTTCCTGTTCCAGCTCCCACATCAGGGACGGGCCAGTAGGCTGGGTGTCGGCAAAACGGCTGAAATGCGTGTCCGCAATATGCATCAGCCGTTGGATCAAAAGCTGGGGATCTTGGCCGTGCACGGGCAGCTGCCCAGTCCTCCTCAGCTGAGAGAAGAAGTCGGACACAATAGCGTGCAGCAGCAGGCCGCGCTGGCGGGGACTGAGGCCCGCCAGCCCTTCAGTCTCATCCCTCGGAGTCAGGCCCAGCACCTGACTGAGAAAGTACTGGAAGGGACACCGGGCGTAGGTTTCGAGGGCGCTCGGCGAGAGGCACACCCCGGTCGGAAAGAGCTGACGCAGCCGGTGTCTGACCTGAGGAGCTTCGAGCAGGCCGTCAAAGGCGGTCAGACGCGGACTGTCCAGGCGTTGGCCGACCGCTTGGCGGGCTGCGGCAAAGGCGGGCAGGGCGAGCGGCAGATAGCCCAGGGCCGCCATATCGCCGCCGGCCAGCGCCTGTTCGACCGTTGCCAGGTGGAACTCGAGGGGATCCTGGGCCTGCTGAACGGGTCCGGCATACACCGGAGCCAGCGGGACGCGCTGACTCCAGGCTTCGAGATCGGTAAAGGTCTGCACCCGGCCGCGCAGCGCCTCAAGAACGCGCAGCAGATACCAGGACGGCAGCTGCGGCCGACCGCTCGGCCGGTCGTGGCTGGGATAGCTCAGGATGAGATGCTCGACCGCGGTCTGGGTGGCCAAGCAGAAGAGCAGACGTTCCTCCTCGTTCCGCTGTCCGCGCTGGGCCAGCTCGCAGCCGAGCGTCTCGGCCAGGTGCTGGCGTTCGGCGTCGAGCAACAGCGGATCTTGTCGGACGCTGCGTGGAAAGCCTCCGTCAAGCATGCCGGGAATAATGACAGCCCGGAAACGCCGGCCACGGGCGGTGGCCAGCTCTCCGATGAAAACACCGTCGGTCTGTCCCGTGGGGTGGGGTGTAGCCAGGGCTCGGCTGACGGCTGTGGCCCAGTCTTCGAGGCTTGGGCTGGACATGTTGAAGCGGTTTGGATCACCCGCCTCAGCGCTCCGCTGGTGGCTGCCGATAAGATCGAGCTGGGCCAGGTCAAGCAGAAGCGCTTCGATTTGATCGGTATACGACGTCGGGCTGCTATAGGTACGGTACAGTCGCAGGCTGTAGTCCGCCCAGGCGTGCCAGCTCAGCTGGCTCGGCCGCTGCTCGGCCATGGCAAACAGTCCCCGCATAAAAGCCCGACACGCCCGCACAACGGACAGCTCGGCTGCGGCTTGGTTCGAGGAACGGGCTTCGGCTCGGTAGGCCGTTTCAAGCCGGGCCAGACCGTCTTGCCAGGCCGTGACGCCGCCCACAATCCCTGCCTGCCGGACCAGGGCCTGCCAGCGGTCGAGCTGGGCGGGCCGAGCCATCGCGTCGGGCGGCCGGCTGACGGTCAGGAACTCAAACACCCGGTCCGGCGCGTAGTCTTCAACCAGCATGCGGCACAGCAGGTGCAGGGTTTGGCCGGCTGCGGTGTGGAGCAACGGCAGACCGCTAGACAGCCAGCTCGGGATGTCCAGGTTGTCGAAGGTCTCGGTCAGCAGGCGGCCGTAGCGGTCCGGGTCGCGCAGGACGATACCAATTTCGGAAAAACGGAGCTGGTGATCACGGACAAGAGACAATACCGTCCGACTGATTTCACGCGCCTCACGGCTGTCACTCGGCGCGGCCAGGCAGCGGACGGAAGGGCTAACAGCGCCAGCCGAGGCGGCACGAGGCAGCGCTTCTTCAAAAAGGGACTGGTGGAGCCGCGACAGCTCCGACTCGGCCGCCCGGGCCAGCGGGGTGTAGGTCAGGCCCAGGCTGCGCAGCCAACTCAGCGTCGGCGTGGCAGAGGCGTACGCCTGGCCCGCCCGCCAGGGAAAGAATACCAGGCCATCACGGTCTTGCAGCGCGGCCGCAATCAGGCGGCGCTGGAGCGGGCTGAAGTCGTAAAACCCGTAGACGAACACGGCGCCGGGCGGGGCATCACACCCAAGCGCGGCTTGGTCCAGCAGATCCTGCTCGTCGTACAGCCGCCGCTCGGTGAGAAAGCGCTGGTAGTGGTGGTACAGCGTGGCGAGACTTTCAATCTTAGCGCGGTAGGCGCCGGTCAGCCGAGCCCGGGGCACAAAGGTCTGCAAATGGTCTGCGGAGATGCCGGCGTCTTTACACTCGGCCAGGGTTGTCAGCACACTTGCAGGGAAGCCGGGTTGGTCGGCCAGACCACCGAACAGGTGCTCGGGCCCGAGTTGGGCGAGCAGGTGTTTCATGATCAGCGGAGCCGCCAGTCGTGGCAGCGGCCGCCAGCCATGTCGGGCCAGGCGGTCTTCGGCACACTCGCGGGCAAAATCGGTCAGAGTAAAAAATCGCACGCCAAGATGGCCGCGCGCGGCCCGGGCAATGGCCTGGCGCAGGTGGTCAGCCAGGGAATCATGCGGCACAAGAATGGTCAGGGGGCTGAGGGACTGGGCCGTCTGGACGGCTTGGACTGCGGCAATGCAGGCGTCTTGCAACACGCCAAACGCATCGGTCACAAACACGCGCCGTTGGGGCATGCTGTCCTGCTTACGGGGTTTGTCCCGCTTTTTCAATCGCTTTCACCATGAGCAGCCCGTCTTCGCCGTCGGCATAATACCCGCGCCGCACGCTGACCGTCTCAAAGTCGAATTGTTGGTACAGCCGAATCGCGGCTCGGTTACTGCGGCGGACCTCAAGATTTGCTGTCCGGGCTCCGGCCTGGCCGGCCTGGACCAGGATCTGGCCCAGCAGGGCGTGGCCAATCCCGTGCCGGCGACACGCGGGCTGAACAGCAATGTTCAGGATATGGACCTCGTCAATAATCAGCCAACTGCACACATAGCCGACAACCCGGCCGTGTTGCTCGGCGACCACAAAACGCCCGTGCTGGTTGTGGAGTTCGTGGACAAAAGCGGTGCGCGTCCAGGCGGTCGGATAGCTGGCGCGTTCGATGTCGAGGATGGCCGGCAGGTCTGCCTCGGTGCAGGCGCGGAGCGATACTGTCCTGCCCCTGCACCGAGCCGTGTCTTTGGCATTCACACCGCGCGCATCTCAGGCCGACGCTAGCGTTGAAACAGGATCACTTCGAGGGTCTTGTCCCGATAGCGGTGCTTGAAGCTCGAGACCGGACGGTCAAACGTGATGCGCTTGGTGAAATCGGGCGGAAAAGCGGGCGAGATGGCCGCCAATTGCCGGATCTCGGGGTCGGTCAGACTGCCCTTGACCAGAAAGTGATCTTCCTGCAGGGACAGCTCGTACTCGTAGTCGGGCATCTCATCGCCAATGCCCAGTTCGCGTTTCCTGGCAGAGACCGGCACGCGACGCGGCAACTCCAGGCGCAACAGGTAGGCATTATTCTCGGTTTCCACGCTATACGCCTCGCCATAGCGACGTGAACGCTCTGTCTTTTCGTCAAACTCGCCGCTGTAATAGCCCTCGACCGGGATGGCACCCTGCTCTTGCGAACGCTTGGCGCGCATGCCGAGAAACGGGGCGGTCAGGGGCGCCAGAGCCAGGCCGTAGGGTGCGCCGCGGAAGCGCGCCTCATCGCTGGACACGCCTTGAAACAGGGCTTCCCGCAGGCGGACGACGGTTTCGCCCGAGGCGATCAGCAGGCCGATAAAAATACTCGCGTTGGCCTGCTGGCTGAACAACTCGCCGCCCATCGCGGAATAGGCGGCCAGACACACGACCGGATACAGAACCATGTTCAGCAGGACGTTCATGCCGGTGGACGAGGCAGCGCTGAAGTAGCGCGGATCATCCAGGGCTTCTTCCAGGGAGTTTTTGGTCGAAGCGGGCAGCGCACCGAGCAGCGGTTGCAGGAGAGCAACGACAGAGCCGAGCCCGATATTCGCCCGAGCCGGGGCAATACGGGACAGGGCGGCCTCATAGCTCTCGGCCAGCTCACCGGGAAAGAGGCGCTCGCGCAGCTCCCTTTTGGGGACGGGGACGGCCACAGGTTTTGGGGCGACCGTCGCTGGGGCCGCCGGAGCAGGAGCCGCGACCGGGGCCGGTTCGGCCGCGCCGTTGGCCTGTGGAGCGGGAGCTTCGGCGGATTCAGCCGGTTCAGCCGGGGCTTCTTCCCCACCGACCTTGAACCGGGACGGGAAGTCCCCCTCAAAGCTCTGGTCGGGGTGCAGCTCTTTGGCGCGCGCAATCAGGACGTCTTCGGTCTCCGGGATGTCTGGGTCGGGAATGCAGCAGTCGACCGGGCAGACCGCAGCACAGGCTTCCTGCTCATAAAACCCCACGCACTCGGTGCATTTCTGGGGCACGATATAGAATATATCTTCCGAGATGGCTGGCGACGTGGCGTCCCCGAGTTCCCAGTCCACACCGCCCTGGTAGATGGCGGTATTGGGGCACTCCGGCTCGCAGGCTCCGCAGTTAATGCAGTCGCTTGTGATCAGTGTAGCCATGGCAGACGAATCTCCTTCATCAAGACATGTGTCCACTTCGTATCGGTTTTGCCGGAGGCGGTCAACGAGGAGCGGGGGCGGTCGTATGGCGTGTTGACAAACAGGTCGTATAGCATGTTGACAAACAGAATGAATGCGATATGAGCAGTGCAGCGACACAAAGCCCGAATACAGCACCGAGGAGGCATTGGTATGGGAAAGTGTGTGAAATATGTCGTGGCCCTGACCCTGCTGATGGCGCCCCTGGGCGGCGCATGGGCCGACCATCATCGGTATGCCGAGGCAGGCTCCGAGCAGGCGGCTCAGACCGAAGCCGCGCCCGCGCCAGTCAGCATCAACACCGCGAGCGCCGAAGAACTGCAAGCGCTGCCCGGTATTGGCGAGGTCAAGGCCCAGGCCATTGTGGACTACCGCCAGGAGAACGGCGCGTTCGAGTCACTGGAGGATCTCAAGCAGGTTCCCGGCATTGGGGACGCGACCTTTGACGGCCTCGAGTCGCTCATCAAACTCTGATCTGCGCATACGGCACGGGCGGGGATGAGACCCGCCCATCGGCGTTATGATCCCGCGTGTTTGGCATCGCATTCGGCCCGGCACTGGTTTGAGTACTCGTCGGCCTGGGTGCCGCACTCGCTCAGCCGATCAAACGCCTCCTGGGCGCGCAGTCTGTCGATACATTCCTGATTGAGCTGCTCCGAGGCCGACCGACACTCGCTCCGACACGCCGCCAAGGGACTCAGCGGCCTCGGCTTGGGCGGCGGTTCTTCTTCCTGGCAGGCGGCCAGAAACACGAGGCCAACGCCGAACAGAAGCCCTGCGATTGGTTTCCAGTGATTCATCCTGTGTCCTCCATCAATACACCGCCGGCATCTTCATCAGGAAAAACTCAGCGTTTCCCTTGATGCGCGTTCCGTGCTCTCATACCATTGACGTTGCAGCACGAAAAGGGGAGGAGTCGGCCGTCTTGCGGATTGCCGATGACCCGGACGCAGCGGGATACACGGCCAGGACAACCCATGGATAGCGAAGCAAAACAGGCGCCGTCCGCGTCCGGGCAGGCGGGTGATTTTGCCACCAAGCTGGCCACCCTGCCGACGCAGCCCGGGGTGTACCTGTTCAAGGATAAGCACGGCCACGTCATCTATGTCGGCAAGGCCAAAAATCTCCGCGCCCGCGTCCGACAGTACGCCCGGGGGGGGGATGGGCGGCCCCAGATCCGCTTTTTGCTGGCCCAGTTGGTCGATATGGAAGTCGTGGTGACCCACAGCGAAAAAGAAGCCCTGCTGCTCGAAGACACGCTGATCAAACAGTACACACCCCGCTACAATATTCAGCTCAAAAACAATACCGGCTACTGGCACGTCAAAATCACCAGCCAAGACGCCTGGCCGCGCGTGCTCCTGACGCGCCAGGTGGTCAAGGACGGCAGCAAATATCTGGGGCCTTTTCATTCCAGTAGCGCGGTACAGGACACCCTGGAGATTATTCGCAAGGTGTTCCCCCTGCGGACCTGTTCCGACACGGTCTTCCGCAACCGGACCCGCCCGTGCCTCGAATACCAGATCAAGCGCTGTCTGGGACCGTGCGCACTGCCGGTCGAGCCGGACGAATACCAACGCCAGCTCAGGGGGGCGCAAATGCTCCTCGAAGGCAAGGATACCCAGCTGGTCCAGCAACTGACCGTCCGCATGAACGAGGCGGCCGCAGACCTGCGCTACGAGGCGGCCGCCCGCCTGCGGGATCAAATTCAGGCCATTACCCGGACTACTGAAAAACAGCAGGTCGCCGCCCCCCTGGGCAATGATCAGGACGTGTTCGGCCTGTACCGCGAGGGCGGCCTGATCGAGGGCCAGGTGCTGTTTGTGCGGGCCGGCAAGCTGGTCGGCAACCTCGGCTACAGCTTTGACGACAACGAGTTTCCGGACGCACAAGTCGTGTCCGAACTGCTGACCCAGTTTTATCAGGGCGGGCGGTTTGTGCCGGATGCGGTCGTGCTGCCAGTGCGGCTCGAAGACGCTGCGGTACGGGCCGAGTTGCTGGCCGAGCGCAAGGGCAAGAAGGTCGAGCTGGTGTGTCCCCAGCGGGGCGCAAAGCTGCGTCTGGTCGAGATGGCGGTCGAGAACGCCCGGCACAGCTTTGTGGAAAAACGCCGGGGCAGTGACCAACGCGAAAAGGCGCTCGAAGGTTTGCGGACCGGCTTGCGGCTGCGGACCGCTCCCAAGCGCATCGAGTGTTTCGACATCTCCAACATTCAGGGCAATCTGGCCGTTGGCTCCCTGGTCGTGTTTGACGAGGGCGAGCCGGACAAGAGCCGCTACCGCCGTTTTCGGATTAAAACCGTAGATGGGGCGGATGATTTCGCCATGATGTACGAGGTCCTGACCCGCCGTTACACGCGCGCCGTGGCTGATAATGACCTGCCCGACCTGCTGATGGTCGACGGCGGCAAAGGCCAGCTCGGCGTTGCCGTCACGGTGTTCAAGGAACTGGCCATCAGCCAGGTCGATCTGATCGGTCTGGCCAAGATGCGGACCAAGCGCGACCCGTTCAGCGAGGAAGTGGACCGGTCGGCCGAGCGCGTGTTCGTGCCGGGCCGCAAAAACCCGATTGTGCTCAAACAAAACTCCAGTGCGCTGTTCCTGCTCCAGCGCGTCCGGGACGAGGCTCACCGGTTTGCGATCAGCTATCACCGTCGGCTGCGGGCCAAGGAGCGGCTGAGTTCGTCGCTCGACGCCATCCCGGGGATTGGTCCCAGCCGGCGCAAGGCCCTGCTGCGCCATTTTGGCAGTGTGAAACGGGTCCACGCAGCCAGCCGTGAGGAACTCGCCCAGGTGTCGGGCATCACCCCCGCGCTGGCCGACACCATCGTGCGTCATGTGGATTCCTCGCTGGCGACGGACACGGACGCGAGCCGAGCGGGCGGGTGACGCTCAGGCATACCGCGCAAGACCTGTCCCGCCGTCTGCTTATCGGACTGAGTCTGGCCTGTCTGCTGGGTCAGGCCTGGGTCGGCTGGGGCTGGTCGGGCTGGTGGCTGGTCGGGCTGGCGGCCTGTCTGGTGGGTGTGACGTGGGTCTGGGCCGGACTCCGGTCGGCCGGGCTGGTCGGGTGTCTTGTGCTGAGCCTTGCCGCCGGTCATCTTTCCCTGCTGCGCGTTCTTGAGCCGCCTCTGCCGGCCGAGCATGTGGGCCGTCTCAGCCTGCCACAAAAAACCGTGCTTGCAGGCTGGTTGTACCGGGAGCCGGAACGCCTGCCCCATCGGACCCGCCTCTATCTCGCAGTGACGCAACGTGACGTTCAGGGTGCGGCTCGGCCGGCTGTCGGGCGGGTGCTGGTAAGCGTCCGCCACCCGTCCGGTGCGTGGCAGTATGGAGATGTCGTCCGTCTGCCGGTGCGACTGCGGGCGCCGCGCAATTTTCGCACCCCGGGCAGCTTTGACCATGAGGGCTATCTGGCCCGCCGCAGCATCTATGTCACCGCTTTTGTCTGGAACGACGACGAGATTGAGAAAATCGGTACGCGCGGGAGTTCGATCCGGCACTGGCTTGAGCAGGTCCGACGGAGGATTGGGGCCTTCTTTGACGCCCATCTGGACCGCCATAATGCGGCCGTTCTGCGGGCGCTCATCATTGGCGACAGGAGCGGCATAGACCGCAGTCTCCAAGACGCTTTTGCCCGGGCCGGGGTGGCCCATGTCTTGGCGATTTCCGGTCTGCATATCGGGATCGTCGCTGCGGCAGCCTACAACGCGTGGTGGTGGCTGCTGGGTCGCAGCCGGCGTCTTTTGCTGAGTTGGACCATGCCCAGGCTGGCGGCTCTGCTCGCCATCCCGTCGGTACTGTTGTACGCCGGTCTGGCCGGAGGGCGGGTGGCAACCTGGCGGGCGGTTGTCATGGTCCTGGTCTATCTGGGCTCGATTCTGATCGGGCGTCAGCACGAAGTCTATCGCAGCCTCGCCCTGGCCGCCCTGCTGATCTCGGCGATCTGGCCCGGCGCGGTGTTTGAGGTGTCGTTTCAGCTCTCGTTTGTGGCCGTGCTGGCCATTTTTGCCGGCCTGAGTCGTCTGTCTGCGTGGTGGGAAAAATTCAGCGCTATTCAACTACTCCAGCTTCAGCCGTGGCGGGGCCGGGTGTTACGGTGGGGACTCCTGTCCGGTGCGGTGTCCGGCTGCGCGATCCTTGGGACCGCCCCGGTTACCGCCGCTCACTTCAATCAGATTTCGATTGCGGGATTTGTGACCAATCTTGTCATCATCCCCCTGCTGGGCAGTGTGGCGGTGATTTCTGGTTTGGCCGCCGCAGGGCTGCTTTTTGTCCACGAGGGGCTGGCCCGCCTGCTCGTGCTGGCAGCGGGCGGTGTCGTCCAGATCTCCACCTGGATCGTAGAGGTGGTCGGCGCCTGGCCGTATGCCGCCTTTGATGTCGTCACCCCAAACCTGTTTGAGCTGGCTGTGCTCTATGGCATGGGGGCGTGTCTGTTCCTCGGCTTTCGGTCCTCACAGCCGGTCCGATATGTGCTGCTCGTTTTATGCGCCGTGCTGCTGGCCGACGGCACCTACTGGACCTGGCAGCGCTTCTTTCGACAGGATATGCGGGTCACATTTCTGGACGTGGGGCAGGGGGACGCCGCAGTGATCGAGTTTCCGGGCTCGCGGGTCATGGTCGTTGATGGCGGCGGCTTTGCCAGCCCGACATTTGACTCGGGCGAGGCGATTATCGCGCCTTTCCTATGGGGCCGGAAGATCGGGCGGATTGATACCCTGGTGATGAGCCATCCCCAGCTCGACCATTACGGCGGGCTGGCCTACGTGGTCGCCCACTTCGGACCGAGCGAGTTCTGGTCCAGCGGTGGGGAGGCGGACAGCGAGCGGTTTGGGCGCTTGCAGCACGCCCTTGGGCAGGCCGGGGTGGCCAGCCGAGAGCTGTGTCGGGGCAGTGTGGTGGAGTCGGTATCCGAGGTGTGGATTGAGATTCTCCACCCGCCTTGCGGGGCGCGCGGCCTGGATGCCAACAACGCCTCTCTCGTCCTGCGACTCAGCCACGGCACCGTCGACTTTTTGCTGCCGGGCGATATAGAGGCGGCTGGCGAGAGGAGCTTGCTCGCATCGGGCCAGCCGCTCCAGAGCGAGATTCTGAAAATTCCCCATCACGGCAGCCGCAGTTCGAGCACCAACGCGTTCGTCCGCGCTGTCTCGCCGCAGCTGGCCGTTGCCTCGCTCGGCTCCTTCAACCGTTTTGATTTCCCGGCCCCCGAGATCGTGCAGCGCTACCTCGGGTATGAGGTCAAACTGTTACGGACGGATCGGGACGGGACGGTGCGGGTGAGCAGCGACGGAGCAGGCCATACGCTTACGCTGCCGTTTGCCGACAACGATTGATCGGCTGGCATCGTTTCCGCTCCCAGCGCCGGACGCCCGGCGGCAGGCCGTGTAGTGGGAAAATTCGGCACACTCCGGGCGGCACTTGATCGCCCGGCAGGCGCGGCCTCAGTTCGCGTAACCAGGAACGACAAGCCCTTGCAACGACAATCTCTGCGTGCCATGATCGGCCGTCCTTATATCTTTAACTGAGAGGTATGCTATGCAGACAGCTTCATCGGCCTATGTGCCTCCCTTCCAACTCACAAAAGGGCAGCCAGC
>JAGWBB010000015.1:67458-67804 GCA_021296095.1 Desulfurellaceae bacterium
ACGCCCCTCCCGGCCCGATTGAGACCAAGTGGGGCGTCGGCTTTCGCACCTACGACGAGTGCCTGGACTATATCCGGGCGCACAACATCGAAGCCCCGGAGGGCGGTGTCGCGCTGCCGCTGCGCTACACGGTCTACGATCAGCCGTCCTACTCCATTGTTTCGTCCAACGCGCTGTGGCGGGATCCGGCGCGCGAAGCCGTGGCAAAAATGTTTCGCAAGGAAGACCAGGAGATCGGGCGACGAGGTCTCTATTTTCCGCAAATCCTGCGCGACGCGCGGCGGATGGCGGAGTACTACCCGGGTCTGTCGCCCACCAGCGCTGCGTGCATGGACAAGCTCGGCGT
>JAGWBB010000016.1 GCA_021296095.1 Desulfurellaceae bacterium
CAAACGCGCGGTCAGCTTTCTGGGAGCTATCTATCTGGCCGCCTCGGTGATCCTCCTTAACTGATGACACTCCCTAGGGCCTCAGCCGCAGCGTCAGCTGTTCCGTACTCAGCCTCGGGTGCAGGGGCTCGACGTCGCTAGGTGTCGGGGTCCGGCGTTGCGCAGACTCTCTCGGAACCGACGCCGCTCCTGGTCTCCCCGTCCCACACTCCAGGAGCGGAGGCAACACACCGTCCCTTCCCGCGGTGTGTTTACCACCTCCCCGGCCCGGCGGAACCGACCGGGGAGGTGGCCTCACACGTCTGAGAACGGCCACAGTGTCACGCTTGCTGGCCTCCCGTTGAACTCACTTGCCGCCCCCAAAAATAGCGCGAAAGTGCCACAAGAGAGAGACGAGGAGGAGAAAGAACATGGCGGGCCTCTCACACGCCGACCGGTCGGAATTGACGCGCCGGGCCCTGCTCGACGCGGCCCAGGAGTTGTTTGCCGCGCAGGGATATGCCGCCACCTCGGCCGTAGCGATAGCGCGGCGCGCCAAGCGGACCCAGGGTGCGCTGCAATATCACTTCACCGACAAAGCCACGCTCTTCCAAGCCGTGTATGCGGAGCAGAATGCGGCGGTGCTCGACTTCATCGTCGAGCGCATGCAGGCCGCGGACGGGGAGCTGTGGCAGCAGACGGTGGTCGCAGCGGACGCCTATCTGGAAACGGTCACCGACACGCGCCGATTACGCATTTTGTATCTCGATGCCCCGGTCGTGCTGGGCAGGACCGCTCTTCACCGGACCGGGCCGTGGCTCGGCTTGCTCCGCCAACTGTTCGCGCCCCTCCTGGCCACGGGCGTCATCGCGCCGCTGCCGCTCAATCCGTTGATCCATCTGGTCTGGGCGGCCTTATACGAAGCGGGGAACTACGTGGCCTACGCCGCCGATCCGCGCCGGGCGCAGGCCGAGATGCGCACCCTCTTGCTGCGCGCCCTCGACGGACTGCGGCCCAGACCCGAGAGGCGGCCCGATACCGGCTGATACCGGCCACAGTGTCACGCTCGCATGCGGGCCAAGCAGGGCCTCGACCGGCCCGGTGACAGGGAGTGTCCCGAGTCACATGACTCGGGATAGGTGTGGAATTTTTACCTGTTTCTACTACATTATGCCTCAGCAGGACCACGTGCAGCAGCCTGGAGATTCTTCCGCGAGATTCTTCCGCATTGACAGGACTACGCGGCGGGAACGATGTAGGACAGGCGTCATCCACGGGGCTTGCCGGAAGCCGTGCCATGAGCGACCAAGACGCATTCGACCGTATTCTCGCGTCCTTACACGACGCCATGCTCGACGATACCCTGTGGCCAGCCACCTCGGCCCTGATTGATGAAGCCTGTGGCGCCAAGGGCAATGCCCTGCTGGTCGGCGAAGGGCCGAAGCACGCTATCCAGGATCACTTCGTTGGGCTGTCCTACCGGGGGCAGCGCCGCGCAGACTGGGAGCGTGAGTACCTCGAAATCTATCTTCCCATTGCCGAACACGCGCCGCGTTTCCGACAACTGCCCGACAGCCACCTCGTGCACATCACCGACCTGTACACCGCCCAGGAGTTGCAAACCTCACCCACCTACAATGAAGCCTTGTCCAAAGGCGATGCCCAAGACGGCTTGACTGTGCGCCTGGACGGGCCGGGCGGCTCCATCATCTCCTGGAGCCCCCTGGACCCCGTCACCCCGGGCGGCTGAGGGTCTCAACAGCTCGCCATGATCAAGGGAGTGCTACCCCATCTCCGGCAGTTTGTCCGCGTCCGCCAGGCGCTGGCCGGCGCCGAGGCGCTGGGGGCGTCCCTGACCGCCCTGCTCGACAACACCCAGATCGGCATCATCCATCTGGACCAGCGCGGCCAATGACCGCGCCCGAGACCTCCTGCGCCACGGCCAGGGAATGACCGACCAGGGTGGGGTGCTCCGTGCCCAGACGCCGGCGGACCGGCCCCGACTTGCGCGCCTGGTGGCCGCCGCCTTGCCGACCTCCAGCAGCCCCCCCATCAGCGGAACAACGACGCTCCACCGGGGCGCCCTGCTGCCGCGCTTCGTGGTCCACGTCAAACCCGTGGGGGGCGGACAGCAGGGCTATGGCGCGCGGCGCGCTGCCGTGCTGGTACTGGTCGCCGAGCCGGGGCGGCCGCCCTGTATCGATCCCGGTCTGGTGGCCGCCACCCTGGGTCTCACCCCGGGGGAGAGTCAGGTGGCAGTCTGGGTGGCGGAAGGGTGGACGGTGCGCGAGATGGCCGTGGCGACAGGACGCACGGACAAAGCCATCCGCTGGCACCTGCAGCAGATCTACCACAAACAGGGCATCTCACGGCAGGCGGACTTGGTGCGGCTGGTGCTGTCGCTCGCGACAATCGCCTGACCGGGGTAGTCAGGGGCTGGGCCGGCACAATTCTCCGAACGCGGTATTCGGTGCTGGGCCGGCACAATTCTCCGAACGCGGTATTCGGTGCTGGGCTGGTCCCCTGTCCATTCAGCATCGCCTCCCAGCCTTGCCACTGGCGCGATTGAGCCTGGGAGAGGCAGAGGGGGCGCGGCGGCTCTGCCCTGTCTTGCCAAACGGGGAACAGCGGCAAGAATAGGGGCAATGCCGTTTCAGCCGCTCCGACACGTCACCAGCCATCAACACGCCGAGGACATCTCCCTGCTGCTGCAAAGCCTGGGTATGGAGGTGCATATTGACGAGCCCACGCCCCAAGCCGGATGGCTGATCTGGGTCGAGAGCGCCCGCTATGACGAGGCTCGACGGGTGTTGGCAGAGGAGGAGGCCGCAGCGCAGACCCCGGTCGCGGCGGTCCACACCCCGGGGCGATCCGGCGATTTTGCCTGGGTGCTTGGTCTGGTCCTGATCAATATTGCGGCCTGGGCGATCATGGAGCAGCACGGCGGAACCCACGACCGGCACACCCTGCTGCGCTTTGGCGCCGTATACAGCCCGCTGCTGTACGCCGGGGAGTGGTGGCGGCTGGTCACCGCCCAGTTCATCCACATCGGTGTGCGCCATCTGTTCGGCAATATGGCCGCGCTGCTGGTGCTGGGCGGCCTGACCGTGCGGATTCTGGGACCCGGCCGCCTGCTGTTTGTGTACGTCGTAGCCGGGGGGTGCGGCAATCTGGCCGGTTTTGCCTTTGGCTCGGACACGGCGCTCAAGGCCGGGGCCTCGGGCGCGATTTTCGGACTGCTCGGCGCGCTGGCGGGCAGCCGACTGCGCCAGCTGCACCGGCAGTCGGCCTCGGCTCGTCCAGCCCGCTTTAAGCCGTGGCATATTCTCGCTATGGTTCTGGCCTTGTACGGTTTTATCGGCGGGGTCCAGTACCCGTATACCGATCATATCGCCCATTTTGGCGGCATCCTGGGCGGCATGCTGGCCGCCGCCATCCCGACCGCTGCGGAAGACGCGGAGCGGAGGATACAGGCGGGACTCGGGCTGTTGGCCGCCAGCGTGTGCGTGGCGGCCTGGCTGTGGGCGGTGGTGACAGGGCTGCATGCCACATACTGAACGGAAAAGAGGAGGATCAGGCGCGGGCGGGGCGTCTGTGTGCGACCGCGCGGCGCTGCGTGAGGTGGCGATGGCCGCCGAGGCGGAGGGTTACGACTGTATTCTGATCGGCGACCATATCGTGCTGCCGAAGACAATCACCACCCCCTGGCCGTATGAAGAGTATAACGACGGCAAACCCAACTATGACATTTACACCCAGATGGAGTGGCTCGACCCGTTTGACACGGTCGCCTTTATGGCCGGGGTGACGGAGAAAGTGCGGCTGGGCCTGGGGGTGCTGATCGTGCCCTACCGGCATCCCTTTGATGTCGCCCGGCGGGTGGCAACCATCGACATCCTGAGCGGTGGGCGCTTTGTGCCCGGCACCGGAGTCGGCTGGCTGGCCGAGGAGTTCAAACTGCTGGGCGTGCCGTTCGAGCGGCGGGGCAAACGGACCCGCGAATACATCGCGGTGATGAAGGCGCTGTGGACCGAGGACAAGCCGCGCTTCTCGGGCGAGTTCGTGCAGCTGGAGGAGGACGTCAACGTGCTGCCGCGGCCCTTGCAAAAACCCCACCCCCCGATCTGGGTCGGCGGCGAGTCGGTGTATGCCCTGAAACGGGTGGTCGCCTTTGGCGATGGCTGGCATATTGCGCTAAAGAGGAAACGCGTTGTCCTTCAGCATCTATCGGTGAACACGTTTCCTCTTCGCTGACGTTTGAGCAGATTGCGAGCATGCTGGAACAGCTCAAACGCCTGAGCGAAGAGGCCGGCAGAGATTATGCATCCCTGGAACTGACCGCCATGAGTGAAAAGGCAATCGTGATAACTAACGATATCCAGATGAGATCACGATTGCCTTTTTCCGACGCGAATGAGCCAGGACACGATACAGCGCTACCGCGACTTTGGGGTGAAGACCCTGTTTACCGTCCCGCTGAGTCGAGACCCCGACGGCATCGTGCGTGAGGTCCGTGAGTTTGCCAAAAGGGTGCAGGATGCGGGCTAACAGAATGCGGGCTGGCCGGCCCTACTCGTCACGCCGCAGAATCTGATCCAAAGTAATCAGGAGCAGACGCCCGAATCGGGCGTCTCGTCTCTACAGACTCGCCGACGGAACAACGAGCTTCTCGGCCAGCTTTTCAATCTCGCCCCGAATCTTGCTCGGATCGTCGGCAAAACCGCCGACAATCACCTGATCCACCCCGAGATCGCGGTAGCGCTTGATCTGCTCCATCTCCACTGTCGAGCCAAGCCCCGGAGACACCGCAAAGCTTAGCGCCTCGGGGTCACGGCCGGCGGCTGTGGCGTACTCTTTCATGCGCGGGATCTTTTCCTGAGCGGCCTCGAAGCTCACATTCACCCCAAACCAGCCGTCGCCGACCTCACCGACCCGCTTGAGGGCCGGCGTGCTCTCGCCGCCAAAGATAATCGGCGGGTGGGGCTTTTGGACCGGCTTGGGCAGCATGACCGACTTGGGAAAGCTACAGAATTCACCGTTGAATTCGGGTTCGTCCTCGGTCCACAGCAGCTTCATGGCCTGCAAATACTCGCGGGTGCGCTGGGCGCGGCGCGGCCACGGCACCCCGACCGCGTCAAACTCCTCGGCCAGCCAGCCGATGCCGACACCAAAATCGAAGCGTCCGCCGGACAGTTTGTCGAGGCTGGCGACCTCCTTGGCCGTGACCACCGGGTTGCGCTCCGGCACCAGACAGATCCCGGTGCCCAGGCGGATGTTTGTGGTCGTGGCCGCAGCAAACGTCAGGGCCGTGAACGGGTCGAGGATATCGACCTGAGTTGACATCGGCAGCCGGCCGTCCTGGGAGTACGGATACTGGGAGGCGTACTGGTTGATCAGCACCACATGCTCGGGCGCCCACAAGGAGTGGAACCCGGCCTGTTCAGCCGTCTGGGCGGTGACCGTCACGTTCTCGGGCTCGGCCCCAATACCAATTCCCACTGCAAAATAGCCAATCTTCATCGCTGTCCCCTTTCTTCATACAAAAAGGCAATCGTGTAGGTACCACGATTGCCTTTCTAGGTTTTTTCACGCTTGGCCCGGGCCTCACGTCCCTTGTCCGGGGTCGGGTCTTTGACCAGCCCGTAAATCTGGCGGCCCTCATGGTCTTCGGGCAGATGCTCGGTAATCGGCACGCCCTCGGGAGTCACAAACAGCAGACAGTGACAATACTTCCACTGTTTCATCTCGTCGCAGGCGCACACCCACTCGCGGCTGCGCTCGACCTCGGCCTGTTTGTCAGGATAGAAATTGCACGGGCACAGCGGCCGGCCGACCTGGTCGATATTGCTGGCCAGGCCCATGATGACCGACTCGGTGACCTCCTCATCCGGATGGCGCGAGGTACCCGTCTTGTGAAGATACTTCTCCACGTAAATCCGCATCCGCTTGAGGCTTTTTTCCGACGGCTGTTCCATACCGGCGCTCCCTTTCCTCGGCTGGCTGCACGAAGAGGAAACGTGTTCACTAGATTGATGCCGTTGGACAACACGTTTCCTCTTTGTCTAGTATTGTCTGTCTGCGGCAAAAGATAAAGAGCGTGAGAGGCAGCGGCGTGTCACAACCAAAGATTTATGTCACCCGAACCCTTCCCGACCAGGCCCTGGCACTGCTCAGACCGTGCGGGCGGCTGGGGCTGTGGGAGCCGGACGAGGCCGTGCCCCGCGACACCCTGCTGCACGAGGTCCGGGACACGACCGCCCTGCTCAGCATGGTCACCGACCGGGTTGACGACGAGCTGCTCGATCACGCTCCCCAGCTCCGCATCGTGGCCAATATGGCGGTCGGCTATGACAATGTGGACGTGGCGGCCCTGAGCCGTCGCGGGGTGCTGCTGACCAACACGCCGGGCGTCCTGACCCAGACCACCGCGGATCTCAGCTTTGGCTTGATTCTGGGCATTGCCCGGCGCATTGCCGAGGCCGACCGGTTTGTGCGGGACGGGGGCTGGCAGGCGTGGGGGCCGCTCTTTTTTGTCGGCCGCGATGTCCACCACGCCACCCTGGGCATCATCGGTCTGGGCCGGATTGGCACCCAGGTCGCCCAGCGGGCCAGGGGTTTTGACATGCGGGTGATATACACCAACCGGGGCCGGAATCGGGAGGCCGAACAGCGCCTCGGCTGCGTGCGGGTTGATCTGCCGAGCCTGTTGCGGGAGTCCGACTTTGTGAGCGTCCACGCCCCGCTCAGCCCGGACACCCACCACCTGCTGTCGGGCCCGCAGTTTCGGCTGATGAAGAAGACCGCGTTTCTGATCAACGTGGCACGGGGCGGGCTGGTCGATCAGCGCGCCCTGTATGAGGCGCTACGCGACGGGGAGATTGCCGGGGCCGCGCTCGACGTGACCGACCCGGAGCCGATCCCTATGGACGACCCCCTGCTGTCGCTCACAAACTGTCTGATCGTACCCCACATCGGCAGCGCCAGTCTGGCCACCCGGACCCGCATGGCCAGCCTGGCGGCCGAGAACATCACCGCCTTTCTGGCCGGCCAGACACCGCCGACACCGGTCAACCCGGAGGTCTTGACCCCGTCTCAGGGCTGAGGGGCCGGGGAGGTCGACTTCTCCCTCGGCCTGATCTGGTATTTCTGAGCCGCGTGTGACGCAAAAAAGCGGGCGTTGCCGCCCGCTGTGTAATGAAGCCGCCTATAAGGCTGCGGCGCGCGCGTCTTCGCTGATCAGCCGGGCCACGATGGTATCCATGACCGCGTCGGCACGAGCCCAGACTTCTTCGTGTGTCAGGGGCACGATGGGATGCGGCACCGTCACCACCTCATACGAGGGAACGCCCAGGTTGGTGCACTGCACCTTGGCTGCGGCCACAAATTCGGTGGTGGAAATATTGGCGGTCGGAATTCCCTGCTCTTCAAAATAGGCCACGTCGTGCGAACTGCACGAAATGCACGAGCCTCAAGAGCTGACCGCTTCGATGAGCCCCTGGCAGCGGGACACAATATCCTGGCGCGCCTGGGGATTGACGACCCGGGTGGGGGCCGGCTTGGCGTGGCGGACCACCTCGGCCACCCCGTAGCGATCCTTGAGCAGCGTCTCAATGCGATCCAGAAAGATGTTGCTGTTGGGGAAGCCGATGTCTACCAGCGCCAGGGTGGTGCCCCGCAGGCTGGAGAGACGCGGGGCCAGCGCTTTTTCGGCCTTGCCGCTGTAACCAATCGGGTCAAGCATGTCGTCTGCCATGTCGTTCCTCCTTGTCACAAAGCTAGAGTGCTATTTTTTTGCTCACCGGCGTGCTGCCCAGGTCGTCGGCAACCCAGCCGGGAATGGTGACCGAAAAACGGCCTGCGGTGCCGCCCGCAACGACGACCAAGATCGAGTCCGGCGAGCGGAATTTACGGACACGGTCATTGACCACAAAGCCGCCCTTTTCGGCCGCATTCAACAGGCTGGCGCCAAAGCCCTCGCCGCCCTTGTCGCCCGGCCTGAGGTCGTCTATGGCGCGTGTGACCTGTTCGTACAGAAACTGCCGCACGTCTGTGCGTGACCAGCCGTCGGCCGCAATGACCTGGGCGTGCTCCGGGCTCAGGACCAGGATTGTATCGCCAAACAGCGGATAGTTTTTGTAATTCCACAGACCGCCGCCCATGGTCAGGCCGACCGAGTACATCAGCTGTTCGGCGCTCCGGCTCTGAAAGTCGCTGATCTGCTGCGGCCCGCCGCCGGCAAACAGGGTGATGGCCGATTCGTCCTGAGTGAAACCCCGCTCGGTATGGAACGGCGGCCAGGGCGAGTCTTCCTCGTTCTCGCCAATAATCGCGCTGTACTGACCGGGCTGGCCCATGGTCGCCTTGGTCAGCTCATGCGGACGGGCGCCACCGATATTCATGATGGTCAGCCGCAGGGCGCGGCCGATGGTGGCGTTAGGCCGGAAACCGTGGCCGAGCGCGTTATGCCCACAGTTGAGCCCGATGTGCAGCCGGGCCGGGCCGTTGATAATCGCCCACGGCGCTGCGGAAAAGAGGGTGACATTCATGCCGTGGGCGCACAGCCGTTCGTCGCACAGGGCTTCGACACCGGCCAGCACGACCGGAAAATACGTCGGCGCACAGCCGGCCATCACCGCGTTCACCGCCACCCGCTCGACCGTGGCCTCGCCATAGCACGGTCCCAGCACACCGATGAGATCGTCCCTGGCCCGATCCGGCGCGCCGGCCAGCATGCGTTCCACCCGCTCACGGGTCGGCGGTACGGCCGGCAGGCCATCGGTCACCCCCCGCTCGAATAACTGCTCAATGGGATCATCAGCAAGCGTCAATGTGTCAGCTGCGGCGGTCGCCATGACGTGCCCTCCGTTGGCGTCGTAGTCTAAGAGCTTGGATCGGGGATTGCAAGCGCGAAAAGTCTATGGCTACGCAGGCACCTCGCTCTCAGGAGATGATGGAAATCCCGTACTGAGAAAATACCGGATCGGTCGTGACCACTGGCAAATTGTGTAGCTGAGCTACGGCAATAATCATTCGGTCACATGGATCAGCGTGAATAGCGGGTAATTCAGTGGAATGGATGCAGACATCCAAGGTCAACGGCAGCACTTCAATATCGTGATGATCAAGGACGGCTGAGAACCAATCTGAGGGCTGAGCCGGGAGGAAAAGCTTATTTTTTTCGGACTTTGATGCCGATTTCAAAACCGCTGATCGCTAAGACATAAACCATGGGAGCACTGTCAATGCGTTGCAAGGTCGTTTGCGATAATTTTCCTCCTCCCTGAGCCAACCACAAAAGCGCACAGGTATCGAGGATCAACTGCTGCTCTCCGGCCATTCGTCCTCAGTGAGCGCTTCAGTCGGGTCGTAGTCGATATTGATCTTACTCATCACCGGGTGTGGATTGAGCCGACTTCTCTTACGGTGCGGGACCAAGTCAGCCACAGGCTTGCCATTTCGACAGATGTGGATTGCTGTCCCCGTTTCTTCCACCTCGGAGAGCAGAGCCGAGAGCTTTGTTTTCGCTTCGTGTACACTAACGCTCTTCACACAACACCTCTCTTTGGACTTCGAGCCTTAGTGTATCGAGCCCGCTTTTGCAAGCGTTACGAGAAGGGCTATATGAGAGCGACACTCATAAGGTCGTCTTCGAGGGAGGCAGACACCCTGACGGGCGAGCCGGAGAGCAGCGAGGAGGCACAAGCATGGTGGAACGCTTGTTTATAGAGAATGATCGCGTCTTCAATATAGGAAGAGTGGTGGCACTCCTTGCCCTGCTGGCATGCGCCACGCCGTCCGTCGCGCAACAAGCGTTCACAAGCGGGCCACCAGCCCAGCGGGCATTTGAGGAAATCACCGTCACCGCCCGCAAGCAGGAGCAGCGCGCCTTTGACGTGCCGTTGTCGCTATCCGTGCTGCGGGGCGAGGGGCTCGACCGGCTGCGCGCCTCGGGCATGGACATCCGTTTTCTGACCAACCGGGCGCCAAGCCTGCAGGTTGAGTCGGGCTCTGGCCGCGTCTCGCCGCGTTTCTATATTCGCGGCCTAGGCAATACCGACTTCGACATGAACGCCTCCCAGCCGGTTTCGGTCATGCTCGACGGCATTCCGCTGGAGAACCCGTTCCTCAAGGGCATCCCGATCTTCGATGTCGAACGCGTCGAGGTCTTGCGCGGACCCCAGGGGACGCTGTTCGGACGCAACACGCCGGGCGGCATCCTGAAGTTCGAGTCGGCCCTCCCGACCTGGGACCTCGAGGGCTACAGCCGGCTGTCGTACGGACGCTTTAACGGCGTCAACTTCGAGGGAGCGGTGTCCGGTCCGCTGATTCCGTCGGTACCAGCAGCGCGCGCCTCGCTGCTGGTACAGCGCCGGGACGACTGGGTGGACAATAGCTTTACCGACGAGGACGACGCCTTTGCCGGTTACCGCGAGGTTGCCGGCCGTGTGCAGTTCCTCTGGACGCCGGTCGAGAACTTTTTCGGGCGCTTTAAGGTCCAGGTCCGGGACTTCGACGGTGACGCGCGGATGTTCCGGGCAAATGTGGTCAGGCAGGGCCGGTCCGACCTGGGTCCGGGTTTCCGGCGCGACAAGGTCTGGCTGGACGGCAAAAACTCGCAGACCCTGGGCGAACACGGTTTCTCCGCAGAGATGCAGTACACGCTGGGCGACTCCCGCCTGATCTCGCTGACCGGCGGGGAATGGCTCGACAGCTTCTCGCGCGGCGACGTGGACGGCGGCTTTGGCGCGGTGTGGAGTCCGCCCAGCGGGCCGGGCCTGATTCCGTTTCCGTCCGAGACGGCCGACGGCGTCTCTGCTCTGCGCCAACTGACTCAGGAAGTCCGGCTGGAAAGCACGGCCTGGCAGCGCCTGGACTGGCGGGTCGGCTTCTTCTACTTCCACGAGGACATGGAGGCCGAGGGCTTCAGCTACGACACGCTGGCCGGCAACGAGCAGAACGGCTACATCCGCCAACAGCAGCGCACCGAGGCCTGGGCCGTGTTCGGCGCGGCCACCCTGACGCTGACCGAGAAGCTTGAGGTGGCCGCCGGCATACGTGTCTCCGAGGACGACAAGCGCTTCAAGGCCGAACGCCTGGTGTCGCCAATCGGCAGCGGTCCGCTGGGTCCGCTGCGCACAACGGCGCGCGCCCTGGTGCCGAGCTGGGACCTGAGCCTGCGCTACCAAGTGACGCCCGGGATGCAGCCCTATGTGCGCGTTGCCAGCAGCTTTCGCGCCCCCAGCGTTCAGGGCCGGCTGCTGTTCAGCGACGAGGTGAGCGTGGCCGACACCGAGGACATCATCTCGGTCGAGACCGGCCTCAAGCTGCGCCTGTGGCAGCAGCGCCTCCACCTCGACGTGGCGGCCTATCACTTCTGGATGCACGATCAGCAACTCACCGCAGCCGGCGGCGGGACCAACGCCATCCGGCTGCTGAATGCCGAGCGCACTATCGGCCGGGGCGTCGAGGCCGAGGGCTCGCTGAACCTGGGCTACGGCCTGCGTCTGACGGCCGGCATGAGTTACAACTACACCCGGCTGGACGACTCGGACCTGGCGGTCCAGCCGTTCGGCTCGCCCTGCACGGCTGGACCCGCCCGGCGCAGTTCCCGGCACGGTCTCTATCGACGGCAACCGTTTGCCCCAGGCGCCGCGCTGGATCGCCAACGCCAGCCTGAGCTATATGCGGCTGCTGCCCGGCGGCTCGGCGCTGCTGTTCTCGACCGACTGGGCGTACCGCAGCCGCATCAACTTTTTTCTGTACGAGTCGCGCGAGTACCGTGACAACTACCTGCTTGAGGGCGGCCTGCGCCTGGCCTGGCTGTCGGCCGAGGGTGGCCTGGAAGTGGCAGCCTTTGGCCGCAACATCCTGAACGACGTGTCGCGGACCGGCGGTATCGACTTCAACAATCTGACCGGCCACGTCAACGAGCCGCCGGTCTGGGGCATTGAAACGGTCGTACGCTTTTGAGTTGCGCCAAGTCCGGGGAATCGCGTATCTGTGGAGAGATACACCAAGGGGCAGCAACCATGTTGGAACGCTTGAATATACGGAATTATCGCGTCTTCAACGACCTCAAAATCGACCGACTGAGCCGCATTAACCTCATTGCCGGCAAGAACAATTCCGGCAAGACCAGCCTGCTTGAGGCAATCTTTCTGCTGGCTGGGGGCGGAAATGCGAAAATGGCGCTGCATTCTCACGGAGTAGGATTATACCTCGGTTCAAAGACCGGCGAGACCTTGTGGAAACCGATGTTCTCCGAACTGGATATGAGCCGATCCATCGAGATCGTGGGGCATCATAAAACGCTCGGTCAATTGACTCTGGAAATCTCTCTGGAACAACCGCGCACCACTGAGATTTCTCTTGATCGTACTGGCGGCGCCTACTCTAACGCCTATTCCGACGCCTACAAAACGTATGAATGGACGCTCGTCTTTCAGTACACCGACCCCAATGGTCAACAACCCAAAAGCCACATACGCCAGAAGAAGGATGCGTTTGAGATCGAGCCGATTCATACTGATTTCGCGTTCGAGGCAATGATTCTCCCCTCAGGAATTGGCGATATCCGGGAAGAGGCCCAACTTCTGGGAAGGTTGAGAAAATACAAACGAGGTCAGGTGCTCTTGGAAGCCCTTCGAGTCATTGAACCGAGGCTGCAAAGCATTGAGGACAATTCTGCTAGCGGCGCGCCCATGATCTGGGGCGATATCGGGTTACTCGAACTGATACCCTTGTCGGAAATGGGCGAGGGCATGACCCGAGTCGCCCGGCTTATTTTGGCTATAGCTTCCACGCCCGGCGGTGTAATCTTGGCGGATGAGATCGAAAACGGCCTGCACCACTCCATCCTGCCCAAAGTCTGGAAAGTCGTCGATACGGCGGCCAAGCAATTTAAGACGCAGGTTTTTGCCACTACGCATAGCTTTGAATGTGTAGAAGCGGGGCATAAAGCCCTTGGCGCAGAAGGTTTTCTCCTGCATCGGCTTGAAGCCAACGGCACAGAGAACCGCTGTGTCACCTATGAGCCCGAGGAAATTGACGTGGCACTTCGACACAACCTGGAGATTCGCTAGAAATGTCTGAGCCAAGCACGATCGAGTCGAGAATCCAGCTTCTCGTCGAGGGAAACGACCAGCGCAATTTCTTTGAAGCGTTCATTGACCATCTATCACTTGCGGATATTCAGATTCAGAACTTTGGGGGTGTTACCGACCTGCGCCCCTTTCTGTCGATACTTGTGAAGAGGTCGGGATTTCGTGAGACCGTCCAGAGCGTCTGCATCGTTCGAGACGCGGAAACCTCCGCCCAGGCGGCCTTTCAGAGCGTTCAGTCTTCGCTTGAGAAGGCCGGACTTTCCGTGCTGCGGAAGTGGGCTGGCTCCGACACGAGCGTGTACGCACTGGCTGGTGTCCGCCGGCTGAGGACCCGCATGAGGATCGCCTATACCGGCTGTCCCTACGCCACTGATCTCTGTCCGCCGGCCGAGTTTGTCTCGGGAGCGGATACCTGGACTGAGCATCTCATCGGCTGGACGAGCGGCGTCGGTCTGGAAAAAATGCTTGGACAGAACCTCGCGCTGCGGGGTGAATTTCGTTACGTCGGCTACGAGAACCATAGCTGGCTCAGCTTACCCGACGATGGGAAAATCCGGGTTCCGGCGGAAATGGACAGCGACGAGGTAGATCTGTCGTTGAGCTTGGTCTGGTACTTCTGAATCCGGGCTACATCGCTTGCCGGCCCTTGAGAATAAGCGAACTACCTACCAGCCCGATCACGATCCCGAGTATGCCATCGACGTACATCATGACCCAGCCGCCGGCCAGGGCGACGATTGTTCCTAAGACCATCAGATTCATGCGTGCCTCTCAGAGCCAAGCCTCAGGCCCCCATCCCTTTACTCCACAGTAAGGTGTTCAACGATCCGCCCTGCTCATAGTGACAGCCACGCGCCTTCTCTGACAACACCTAGGAGACAAGCGTATCGTATTCAGCGCGAGTACCGATCCAGAACCAAGTGATATCGCCTGCTTCTTCGATTCCTAGAATATCTCAAAGCTCCCGGGCCTTCCCCGTCGCAAACTCCGCGCGAGCCTCGTCGATGAGGCGTTCCAGCTTTCCGGTACGGGCGTCGGCCTCAATCTGTTTGTCCCACAGCTTGTGGTCGAGATCGATAAACCAAGTCCGAAACTTGGCCAAGTCTTCTGGCGATAGGTGCAATACCTGTTGCTCAAGCCGTTCAAGTTCGCTCATGTTTCACACCTCACCTGTGGTCGTTCTTCATAGCGCCTGCGCCCCACGCTGAATCTCGATCCCATATTTCTCAATCTTGCGATACAGGCGCTGCCGGTCAATGCCGAGCAGTCGCGCCGCCTCGTTCTTATTGCCCCGACTCTTGCCCAGGGCGGCGGCGATGAGGCTCTTTTCCATCTCTTCCAGGCTCGGCAGCCGGGCCTCAGCCTGAAACGGGGGCGGTGCCTCGTGCAAGCCGGCAATCGGCTCCGGCAAGTCGCCAAGCCCAATCTCGTGCCCCGGACACAGCGCAAACAAACGCTCGATCACGTTCTGCAACTCCCGAATGTTGCCGGGCCAGGCATAGGCTTGCAGCTTGGCCAGCGCCTGGGGCGCAATCGTTTTGGGCTCGACCTTGTAGGCCGCACTGAACGCGGCAATGAAATGGTCGATCAAGAGCGGAATATCCTCACTCCGCTGGCGTAAGGGCGGCAGATGGATGGGGATCACGTTCAGCCGATAGAACAGGTCTTCCCGGAACGCGCCGTCTTCGACCGCCTGGGACAGGTCGCGGTTGCTGGCCGCAATAATCCGCACATCGACGCTGACCGGTTTGCTGGCGCCGAGCGGGGAGACCTCGCGCTCCTGGATGGCGCGCAGAAACTTGACCTGCAGGGCGAGCGGGATCTCGGCGATTTCGTCCAGGAACAGGGTTCCGTCGTGGGCGGCTTGAAACACCCCGTTGTGATCGGCAATCGCGCCGGTAAAGGCGCCCCGGCGGTGCCCGAAGAGCTGACTGTCGAGCAGGGTCTCTGACATCGCCCCGCAGTTGAGGGCTACAAACGGCTGGGCGGCCAAGGGCCCCTTTTGGTGGATTGTGCGGGCCACCAGCTCCTTGCCGGTGCCACTCTCGCCAGTGATCACGACCGTGCTCTTGTTGGTGCTGACCGCCTGAATCACCGCGTAGATGTCCCGCATGACCGGACTCTGACCGATCAGCTCGCCAAACTTCTTATACGCCCAGACCTCGCGTCGCAGCTGGCTGACCTCTTGCTGCAAGCGTCTGGTTTCGAGCAGCTTCTCGACCTTGATGAGCAGCGCGTCCGGGTTACACGGTTTGGTCAGATAGTCGGCCGCCCCGCACTGCATGGCCTCGACCGCGCTCTCAATAGTCCCGTGTCCGGTCAGAACAATGACGGCACAGCCCCGCTCCTCAATATTCATGCGGCGCAGCAGCTGCATGCCGTCCATGACCGGCATTTTCAGGTCGGTGATGACAATGTCGAACGGGCCGGCGTCGAGTTGGCGCAGCGCCTCGCGGCCGTTGCCCGCAGTGCTGACCACATAGCCCCGGCGCTGCAGAATCCTGGCCTGGGTTTTGGCCATGTTGATTTCGTCTTCAACCAACAGGACTCGGGCAGACATGGCAGTCCTGGCCCCCTCTGCTCCCCGTCTCCGGCCCTAGGTCGCACCTGCGGCCGGAAGTTTGTGGCTGGGGGAGATGATGGCGTCCTGGTGACACGGGCAGGGCAGGTCGATCAGAAAAGTCGTACCCCGCTCCGGCTCACTCTGGACGGTGATATTGCCCCGGTAGCGCTTGAGCACCGAATGCACGACCGATAGGCCCAGACCCGTGCCCTGGCCCGGCTCCTTGGTGGTGAAAAACGGGTTGAAGATATCCTTAAGGTGCTCCCGGGCGATGCCGACTCCGGTATCGCCAAATTCGATCCGGACTTGCGTGGGGTCGTGTCGCTGGGTGCGAACCCGGAGTTGTCCGCCCCGGGGCATGGCCTGAACGGCGTTGGTGATCAGGTTCAAAAACACCTGCCGCAGGGCATTCTGGTTGGCAAAACACGTCCCCACCTCGCCCCACGCGGTCTGGACGGTGACCTGATGGTTGGCCAGGTATTTCTGCATCAGCTGGAGCGTCTTGCGCAGCAGATCGTTCAGATCAACCGCCTCCAACTCGGTGCCGCTGTCGCGCGAAAACTCCAGCAGGTTGGTGATGATTTCCTGGGCGCGGGCGATTTCTTCCTTGGCAATCTGAAGGTCTTCGCCGATTTCGGGCTTGTCGGTATCGACAATCTGGCCCAGATCGTAGATCGCGTTCAGGATAATGCCCAGCGGATTCCGAATCTCGTGCGCGATCCCGGCCGCCAGCTGACCGATCGCCGCCATCTTTTCCGACTGGATGAGCTGGCTCTCCAGCCGTTTATGGGTTTCCTGCTCGTTGCGCAGGGCTTCCTCGTGGGCCTCAACAAAAAAATCGGTGATATGCAGGATGCGCTCGGAGAATTCCTGATCCAGCAGGCTGGCCAGCTCGGCCAGGCGTTTGCGATCCGCGGCATAGGCCGTCTGCAAGCGTTCGAGCAGCAACAGCCGGATCTTCATCTGCCCGGATAAAAATCGGGAAGCGGGCGAGTGCGAGATGAACCCGTGCCGGGCGTGCTGGTAGAGATAGGCGTAGGTCTCGGTGTTGGACGGATCTTCGATATGCGTGGCCCAACGCGCCAGGGCGTCGTACATATTCCGGGAGATCTCCGGCATCAGGCTGGCCTGAATATCAAACACCGGCGCGATGCGCGCCGTCCATTCCGAGACGACCTCGGCCGCGTGGCTGCGGATGAAGGCCGCCAGCTCGGTCCGCAGCGGGTTGCGTCGGCGCGGCCAGGGGATCAGCGCACAGCCGCGCATATAGTTTGCAATCCGTCGCAGGTGGGCTGCGAGTGGCTGTTCAAAAAGCGGCACACCGGACTCCTTTTTCCTCTCCCCTAGCGCCTCCGGAGGGGTGAAACAAGCCCTTGACGGCTCTTCATTTTCTGGCCTGTCCTGGCTATGCTGAGCGGCCCTCGGTTGCCGAGACGACCGAAGTCGGCGCAACCTCGTGCGCGCATAGATGTTTGATGAAGCACCACACGCATTCTGTTGGGGAGGACCCCGATGTGCAGCTCATGCTGCGCTTTCAGAATGGAGACATGCAGGCATTCGATGCCCTCTTCCAGAAATATGCTCCGGCGCTCGTCAACTTTGCGGCCCAGTTCCTCGGCAATCGCGCCCGGGCCGAGGAAATTGCCCAGGACGTGCTGCTCAGAGTCTACGGCCAGCGGGACCGCTATCAACCCACCGCCAAGTTTTCGACCTGGCTGTTCAAGATTGCCCAGAATCATTGTCTCAACGAGGTGCGCAGGCGAGAGTACAAGCTGCGGCGTGAACCGCTTGATCCGCAGGAGGGGCAGCCCGAGCCGAACCTGCCGAGTCCGCAGGCAGGCCCCGAGCAGGTCTTGGAGGGAGAAGAGCTAGCAGCTAGAATACGCGGGATATTGCTCGCAATGCCAGACAATCAACGGACGGCGATTTTGCTCAGCCGCCAGGAAGGGATGTCCTACCAAGAGGTCGCCACAGTCATCGGGTGCACCCAGAAGGCTGTCAAAAGCCTGGTTTTTCGCGCCACCCAACGCCTCAGGGCAGGACTCCAGGACATAATGGACGAGGATGAAGCCTAGCCGAGAAACCCAGGTCACGCCGGAGCTGGTGGCCTATCTTGACGGCGAACTCTCGGAGCGGGACCACAGGCGGGTTGCCGCAGCCGTGGGAGACTCCATGCCCCTGCGGGAGGAAGCCACCCGTTTTGCGCGGGTAGGCGCTGTGGTCGCCGGGCTGGAGCGGGTCGCCCCGTCCGCAGACTTTGCCGCCACTTTTCGGCGACGGCTTGAGCGTGAGGGCCGGCTTGAGCCCGAGTCGCGGCTCGACCGCTGGCGCCGAGCATGGTCCGCATGGCAAGCCGGAACAGGCTGGAGACTGGACACTCGGGACTGGACGCCGGTCTTGGTGCCGGTCGCCAGCCTGCTCATTATTCTGGCGACCCTGTTCTCGGGCACACTCTCGTCGATGCCCTCTCCCCAGCTGACCCGGTCGGAGCGGATTCTGGCTCAGACGGAGGCGATGCGCGCGAGGGCTGTCCTGGCGGACGACTCATCCCGCCTTCCTCCCCCGTCCGAGCCTCGGCCCCAGTCAGAGCGGATTCCGACTCAGGTGGTGGAAAACGCGGCTTTTTTCCGTGACTACTGGCTCACCGCGCGCCTGGAGCGCTGGACCCATTTTGAGGACATCATGCGCACCCGGGTTCCGCGCCGTCCCGACAGCCTGACCCAGGAGCAGCTGCCCCCCCCGCTCATTGAGAACCCCAGCTTTTTTATGCATTATCAGATTCTGCGCCGGATGGAGCAGTTTCGGCATTTTGAATCCGTCCAGAGTCTGCCGTTTGATCGGGCAGACCAACGGCAAGGCTGAGCACTCGAGCGAGGAACAGGTATGGAGTCTCCACACATCATCCGAGGCGTCGTGGCCGGCGCGCTGCCGCTCATCCTGACGCTGGCCTGTTGGCCGGGACGAGCCGCAGCGGACGACGATTCTTTCCGACTCAGCCCGGTTGACCAGGGCTGGGAGGAGATGTCGCCGACTGAGCGGGAACGAGCCCTGAGGAACTTTCGGCGCTTCGAGCAGCTGCCCGAAGACCGCAAACAAGACCTGCAAGAGGCGTATGACGCCTGGCAGCAGCTGCCCGCGGCAGAGCGTGAGCGCCTTCGACACAACTATCGGCGCTACCGCGAAATGAATTCCTACGAAAAAGAAGAATTCCGCCTCAAGTACAGGCACTGGCAGTCGCAGCGGCGCTGACCGCCCCCGCCTGCCCCTGTTTCCCATCGTTCTATCACTCTCACCTGTCTGTGACCCTTTCTTCGGTCGGGTTTGACCGCTAGGATGGGCGGCTATGGCCTCTTCAGACCCTGCTCTTCCTCCTGTATCTCCGCTTGCCCAGGACCTGCTGTGCCTGCTGTCCGAGCGCATCCTGCTGTTCGACGGGGCGATGGGCACCTCGATCCAAGACCGCCACCCCGATGCCGCCGCGTTTGGCGGACCTGACTACGAGGGCTGTAACGAACACCTGGTACTCACCGCTCCGCACCTCATTACCGATATCCATGTCGGGTTTCTCGAAGCCGGCTCCGACATTATTGAGACGAATACCTTTGGCGCAACCCGCGTCGTCCTGGCCGAATACGGGCTTGAGGGCACTGCCACAGAGATCAACCGGGCTGCGGCCGAAATCGCCCGGCAGGCGGCCGACCGCTATAGCACGCCGGCCAAACCCCGCTTTGTGGCCGGCTCCATGGGCCCGACAACGAAGACGATCTCGGTGACCGGCGGGGTGACGTTTGCCGAGATGCGGGCCGCGTATGCCGAACAGGCCGAGGGGCTCGTACGCGGCCGGGCTGACCTGCTCATCCTTGAGACCGCCCAAGACGCGCTCAACCTGAAGGCCGGTCTGCTCGGCATTGATGACGCGTTCTCCACGCTCGGCCTACAGGTGCCGGTGGTTGTGTGCGGCACAATCGAAACCATGGGCACCACCCTGGCCGGTCAGGGCGTTGAGGCGCTGTACGTCTCGTTGGCCCACAGAGAGCTGCTGGCCATGGGTCTCAACTGCGCGACCGGCCCGGACTTCATGACCGACCATCTGCGCAGCCTGTCCGAGCTGTCCCGCTTTCCGGTCATGTGCATGCCGAACGCGGGTCTGCCAGATGAAGACGGACACTACAACGAATCCCCCCAGCTGCTGAGCGCCAAGCTGGAACGCTTTGTCGATCAGGGCTGGGTCAACATGATCGGCGGCTGCTGCGGCACCACCCCGGCCCATCTGCGGCTCCTGGCCGACATGCTTGACAGCAAGAAGCCGCGCCAGCACCGCCCGCCACGCCGCAGCGTTGTGTGCGGTCTCGAACCGCTGGTGATCGACGAAGACAAGCGGCCGGTCCTGGTCGGAGAACGGACCAACGTGATTGGCTCGCGGAAATTCAAACGCCTGATCAGCGACGGGGCGTTTGAAGAGGCGTCCGAGATTGGACGGCGGCAGGTCCGGGGCGGCGCCCAGGTGCTTGACGTGTGTCTGGCCGACCCCGACCGCGAAGAACAGCAGGACATGACGACCTTTCTGGACATCCTGGTCAAAAAGGTCAAAGCCCCGCTGATGATCGACTCGACCGATGCGCGGGTCATCGAGGCCGCGCTTGAGCGCTGCCAGGGCAAGGCGATCATCAACTCGATCAACCTCGAAGACGGTGAGGAGCGCTTTCAACACATCGTCCCGCTGCTCAAACGCTACGGCGCGGCCGTGGTCGTCGGCTGTATTGACGAAGACCCGGTTCAGGGCATGGCGGTCACCCGCCAGCGCAAGCTCGATATCGCCCGGCGCAGCTACGAGCTGCTGACCCGGCAGTACGGCCTGGACCCGGAAGACCTGATCTTCGATCCGCTGGTGTTTCCGCTCGGCACCGGCGACCGCAACTATATTGGTGCGGGGCAGGAAACGGTCGAGGGCGTGCGGCTGATCAAAGACGCTCTTCCCGCCTGCAAAACCATCCTCGGCATCAGCAATGTCTCCTTTGGCCTACCGCCGGCCGGCCGTGAGGTGCTGAACTCGGTCTTTTTGTACGACTGTGTCAAAGCCGGCCTGGATATGGCGATCGTCAATAGCGAAAAGCTGGAGCGCTACGCCTCAATTCCAGAAGAAGAACGCCGGCTGTCAGAGGACCTGATCTACTGGCGGGGCGCCGATCCGGTGGCGGCCTTTGCCGACCATTTCCGGCAGCGCAAAACAAGCCCAAAGGCGGAGATGGGCAGAGACCTGCCGCTCGACGAACGCCTGGCGCGCTATATCGTTGAGGGCTCCAAAGACGGGCTGATCAACGACCTGAACGAGGCGCTCCAAGACCGCCAACCGCTCGATATCATCAACGGCCCGCTCATGGCCGGCATGGATGAGGTCGGCCGCCTGTTCAATAACAACGAACTCATTGTGGCCGAGGTGTTGCAGAGCGCCGAGTCGATGAAGGCTGCGGTCGCCCACCTTGAGCCGTTCATGGAAAAAGCGGCTGAGGCGCTCAAAGGCACGGTCATGCTGGCGACGGTCAAGGGTGACGTGCACGATATCGGCAAGAACCTGGTTGAGATCATCCTGGGCAACAACGGCTATCGGGTCGTCAATCTGGGCATTAAGGTCGCCCCGGAAACCCTGATTGCGGCTCACCGGGAACATCGGCCCGATATCATCGGCCTGTCCGGTCTGCTGGTCAAATCCGCCCAGCAGATGGTGGTGACGGCCCAGGATCTGCACAACGCGGGCGTGCGCTGCCCGATTCTGGTTGGCGGGGCCGCCCTGACCGCCCGGTTTACCGCCAACAAAATCGCCCCCGAGTACGAGGAGTTGGTGTGTTATGCCAACGACGCGATGAACGGGCTCGATCTGGCCAACCAGCTGCTCGACCCCGACAAACGCCCTCACCTGGTCCGAAAAATCGCGGCCGAACGGAAACGGTTGGCGCGACCGACGGCCGAGCCGGCACGCGTCGCCAGCAACGGACAGTCGGCGCCGCAAACGTCGTCGGTGACCCATGCCCAGCCCATACCCAGTCCGCCAGACCTGCGTGTGCACGTGATTGAGGATCACGACCTGGAAGAGATTTTCACCTATATCAACCCGACCATGCTGTACGGCAAACACCTGGGCCTCAAGGGCAACCTCGACACCCTGCTCGAACAGCAGGATGACAAGGCCGTGGCGCTACACGCCCAGGTGCGCGCCCTGCAGGATCGCGTGGTGGCGAAAAACCTGATGCGCGCCAAGGCGGTCTATAAGTTCTTTCCGGCCCAGTCTGAGGGCAATACGCTGCTGGTGTACAACGCGGCCGGCAGTCAGGTGGTCGAGACCTTCACGTTTCCGCGCCAGCTGCACGGCCAGGGGCTGTGTCTGAGCGATTTTGTGGCCCCACGAACCGCCGGCCGGATGGATTATATTGCGCTCTTTGCGCTGACCTGCGGCGGCGGCATCCGTGTGCTGTCGGAGGGCTACAAACAGGCCGGGCAGTATTTCGCCTCACACGCCGTGCAAGCCCTGGCGATTGAGAGCGCCGAGGGGTTTGCCGAACTCCTGCACCGGCGCCTGCGCGAAATGTGGGGCTTTGCCGACCCGGCCGACCTGAGCATGCGCGACCGCTTCAAGGCCCGCTATCGGGGGGTGCGGGTCAGCTTCGGCTATCCGGCCTGCCCACGTTTGGAAGACCAGCGCATCCTGTTTCGGCTCTTGCCCACAGACAGTATCGGCCTCCAGCTGACCGAAGGCTGCATGATGGAGCCGGAGGCGTCGGTGTCGGCCCTCGTGTTCCACCATCCCCAGGCGCGCTATTTCAGTATCCTGGAAGACGAGCTGAGTGCCTTCGAGCAGCGGCTGAGCGCCGTCGATTGACACACGCGGCACCAGCCCTCGTACCGCGTTGAGATGGTTGACACCCGGGACCTTTGGCATACCTAGACAGCTACCTCAACTTCTCTCGTTTCCGCGCCTTCAAGCTGCTCCGCCACAACAGCAAGATATTCACGGATAGCGTCGGCAATATTCCTGAGAGCCTCTTCTTCTTCGGTGGTTCCTTGGGAAACGCATCCTGGCAGCCCAGGGACCCAGACACTGATTCCTTCTTCTGATCGGTGAAAGGCGACTGTGTATTTCATCTCGGGTCAACCTCCATACGCTTTGCATCAGCGAACAGACTCTGAAGTGCTAAAGGAGTTCAGCTCGCCAGAAAGTATCGAAGAGTTCGACCGTATTCGCTTAAGGAGCCGCTTCCAGGGCCAGCAGTTTCTTTTCAACCGATTTCGGAAAATCGACGAACGCAAAGAGACTCTTGTGGTACAGATAGTCCTCGCCACTCTCATCAACAATACGGACCAAGTCATCCCGAGCGGCTGCCTCATCTGTAATGATTCGGTAGACTTTACCGGGGATAAGCGACACCTGGTAGTCGGCGTTGTCCAAACACAGGGCAAAGCGTTTTTTCGGTTGTCTCATGATTCGTCCAAGTAGCGTTTAATCTTCATGTCTCTCTTGCCGATACCGTGCGCCTCATACCAGTGCAACTCTACCTTACGGACAGCGCCATTGGGAAGACGTACTCGGGCGATGCCCTTCAACCTTCCCTAGGCTGATCCTTACCACCAGTATATCCTGAGAGTCGCGTCAGTGCCGCAACATGAGGCTGCCCGAGCATGGAGCGGCTGCGCCTTCTCTTGACAAAGCCCAGCCACCCGACTAGTCAGGGGGCAGTTTTTTCCTGAGAGGGGCATATGCCAACAAAATACGTTGAGGTGGACGGCTACGCGGTCCATTATTTTCATACCGGCCAGACAACCCTGCCCCCGGTCGTTCCGGATGTCAGCCGGGGCAAACTGATCGTGTATATTCACGGGGCGGGCAGCAACGGACATTTTGCCCACAAACTGCTCGATGTCCTGTCGGCCCAGCACAGCCCGCTGTCCTTTGATTTTCCGGCCCACGGCCGTTCGAGCGGCATCGACAGCCTGGGCAGTATCACAGCCTATAGCGATTTCACCTACAGTTTATGGAAAACGCTCGGCGTGCGACCGGCCGTGTTGATGGGCCACTCGATGGGCGGGGCGATTGCCCTGGACCTGGCCGTGCGTCACCCCGAGATGGTCGATGGGCTGATCCTGACCTGTACGGCCGCCACCTTCAACATTCCGGACGAGCGGGTTGAGACCTGGGCGCAGGTCATGAAGGGCCGTCAGCCCCAGCCGTTTACCAAAGATTCCTGCTCGCCCAAGACGCCCCAGGACATTGTCCAGCAGGGCTGGATGGAGCAGATCAAGACCGACCCGCGCGTCCGTCACTTCGACCTGGTGGCCTGCCAACAGGTCGATCTGCGGCCCAGGCTGGGTGAGATCAAGACCCCGACCCTGGTGCTGGCCGGCCAGGACGATAGCGCCACGCCGGTCGCCCAGAGCGAAGAGCTGCGCGACCAGATTCCCGGTGCCCAGCTCAGCGTGATCGAAGCCGCCGGCCACTGGCTGCCCATCGAACAGCCCCAGGCAGCCTGCGATGCCATTCAGGCATTTTTCGGCTGATCGGGAAAAGAGGACGAATCATGAGCATTACAGGAAAAACCGCGGTCGCCGGCGTGTACGAGCATCCGCTCCGCTGGGCGCCGCAGAAAACCCAGTACCAGATCATGGCCGAGAGCGCCCGCGGCGCGCTGGACGACGCCGGCCTGACGCTGAAAGATGTCGATGGCCTGTTTACCTCCGGGGTGAGCGGGATGGGCATCGTCTCCCTGGCCGAACACCTGAATCTGAACCCCGATTATCTGGACTCCAATTCCATCGGCGGCTCGTCTTTTGTGTCGCACACCGCCCATGCAGCCGCCGCCATTGCGGCCGGCTACTGCACCGTCGGCCTCATCCTGTACGGCAGCAAATGGTCGTCCGACCGGTTTGCGATCGGCACCGCCGGAGGCGGAGCCGGCGATCCGCCCGACCAGCACGAAAACAGCTTTGGGCCGACCACGGTCGGGGCGTATGCCCTGGTTGCACAGCGACATATGCACGAATTCGGGACAACCAGCGAGCAGCTGGCTGAAATCGCGGTGGTCACCAGACAGCACGCCTCGCTCAACCCCCGGGCCAAGTTCCGCGATCCGATCACCGTCGAGGACGTGATGAAATCGCGCCTGGTGTCGTCTCCGCTGCACCTGCTGGACTGCTGCATGATCTCGGACGGTGGGGGCGCGATTGTGGTCACCTCGGCCGAACGCGCCCGCGACCTCAGAAAGAAACCCGTCTACATCCAGGGGGCGGCCGAAGCCTGCTATCACACCAGCGCCGGCCTGCGGGACCTGACCGATGCGGCGGCCAAACAGTCCGGCCCCAAGGCTCTGCAGCGGGCGGGCGTGACGCACAAAGACATCGACATGGCGATGGTTTACGACTCGTTCACCATCACCGTGTGCGTCACCCTGGAAAGCCTGGGCTTCTGCGGCAAGGGCGAGGGTGGCGCGTTCATCCAGAATGGCCGGATCGGGCTGGGCGGTGAGCTGCCGATCAACACCGACGGCGGCGGCCTGTCGTCCAACCATCCCGGCATGCGTGGCATTTTTCTGGTCATCGAAGCCACCAAACAGCTGCGCGGCGAGTGTGCAGAGCGCCAGGTCCCAAACTGTCAGCTAGCGTTCTGCCACGGCACCGGCGGAACCCTGGGGCTGCGCCACAGCGGCGCCAGCCTGGTGTTGGGCGTGTAAGGGAGCATACCGAATGGCTGAAGAAAAAAAATACCGCAAACCGCTGCCTCGCCTCGACGAGGAAAACCGCCCCTTCTGGGAAGCCTGCGCCCGGCACGAACTCTACGTACAGAAATGCCGCAGCTGTGGCACGGTTTTTTATTACCCGCGGGCGTTTTGTCCCGAAGACCTGTCCACCGACCTGGAGTGGCTCAAATGCAGCGGCCGGGGCACCGTCTACACCTATACGGCAACCTACCAGAATCAGAGCGCCGGCTTCCGTAACAGCCTGCCCTACATCATGGCCTACGTGGAGCTTGAAGAGGGCGTGCGCATGCTGACCAATATTGTTGACTGTACGCCGGAAGAGGTCAGCATCGGCATGCCGGTCGAGGTCACCTTTGAGGACGCCACGCCGGAGATTTCCATTCCGCTGTTCCGTCCGGTCCGCTGAGCACACAGCCCACCCGTGGGTGCCGACGCACGGCGCCCGCGTCCATTGCCAGACCGGCGGAGTTCTGGCACTATAAGCGCCGATATCGACCAAAAGCCGAGCCGTTCGGCAGGCTATTTAGGGCAGATACACTATGGCACGTATTCTCGATCTCCATTCGCACTCCGAAGCCTCCGACGACAGCCGCGCCCCAGTTGAGGCCTACCTGAAATGGCTGGCCCGCAAACGTGAAGAGCGCCCCATCGACGGCCTGGTCTTGACCGAGCACCGTAAATTCGATTCCGCCAGCGACTACCGCGCCCTCGAAGACAAATACGGCCTGCTCATCCTCAAAGCCTCCGAGGTCGAGACCGAGTACGGCCATATTCTGGTCTACGGGGTGAACGACGACATCCTCAAGCACTTCGATTTTTCCAACGTCCGGCTGCCGGCCCAGCACGTCATCACCGAGGTGACCCGGATGGGCGGCATCGCCATGCCGTGTCATCCCGGTCGGCCGACCATCGGCCTGATCGAACACTACGAAAAACGGCCCCCGCTCGAAGGGGTGTGTGGCGTTGAAGCCCTCAACGGCGGCAGCAAAAAAGGCGAGAACGAGCGGGTGGCCGAGTTGATCGACCACTACGGCTACCACGCCTTTGGTGGCAGCGACTCGCATCTGGTGAGCTTTATCGGCATCTGCGCCACCGAATTTGATCGCGACATCAGTTCGACCGAAGATCTGGTCGACGCGCTGCGTGGCGGAGGCTACCGACCGCTGGACTTTCGGGTGCGCAGAGCCCAGGCTTCAAACGCAGCCTAAAGGATACGACCATGGCACTCGACTTCGACCGTTCCATCCTGGGGGCCGTCTTTGATGAGACCTCCTTCGCCCCCATCACCACACAGGAAATCCTGGACTTTGCCGCCGCCCTGGGCGAGACCAACCCGCTGTATACCGACGAAGCTGCGGCGGCCGAGGGTCCGTATGGCGGTCTGGTTGCGCCGCCGACCTTTCTGACCAAGCTGCGGCCGAATAAAATGACGCCCGAGAATATGCCCAAGTTCGGCAAATTCGGCTTTGACGGCGGCAGAGACCTCGATGTGTTTGCGCCGGTCCGACCCGGCGACAGCCTGACGATGGTCAGCAAGATCCACGACATCTATGAAAAAACCGGGCGCAGCGGCAGCATGTATTTCATCGTCCTGCGCAATGAGGTCAGTAATCAGAACGGTAAAAAAGTGGCCGTCATTGACCATAGGATCATGCAGCGATGAGCAGTCTCTACTTTGAAGATGTCGAAGAGGGCGACGAGTTCCCGACCCTGGACATGTTTCTGACCAAAGACCAGGTCCGTCGCTATGCGCGGACCGCCAATATGGATTTCCCCCGCTTCACCGACGACGAGGGCGCCCGCAAGGAGGGTCTGCCCGGCATGATTGCACCCGGCGTGATGAGTATGGGCCTGCTGGCGCGGATGATCAGCGACTGGAACCCCGCCGCCCGCATTACCCGCATCGGCACGACCTTCCGCAGCCCGGTCTTGCCCGACAAGAATATCCACCTGTGCGGAGCGGTCACCCAAAAAGACGAACAGACCCATACCGCTGAGTGCGATATCTGGATGGAAAACGACGACGGTGAACGCTGGGTGATCGGGACGGCGACCGTTGCTTTGCCGACCAAATCGGCCTGATGCTCCTCCCCTACTTGTCTGCGTCCGAACGTACTCTATCCTGGGAGAGAGGAAAGAGAGAGGGAGGCCCTCACATGATCAGTCGAATCGTTCTTCGGTCCCTCGTAGCGCTAAGCCTGTGCCTGGCCGTGGGCTGGCCGACACCGGTTCGGGCGCAGCTCGACGCCGGCCTTGGCGACTCCCTGGACACCCCCGTCGAGGTGTACAAGGATTCTCGGCTTGAAACGTTCAACGAAGCCATGTTTGACGTCAACCTGTGGCTGGATGAGAAGCTTATGCGCCCGGTGGCCAGGGGCTACACCAAAGTCGTTCCCGAGGAAGCCCGCCTGGGCGCGCAGCGCTTCTTGCTCAACCTGGGCGTTTTGCCCCGTGTCGCCAACAGCCTGTTTCAGTTCAAGTTTCGCGGTGCGGCGCGGGAGGTAAGCCGCTTCATGCTCAATTCCACGCTGGGCGGACTCGGCCTTTTTGATGTGGCCAAGAACCAGTTCGGGATTCTGGAGAGCAACGAAGACTTCGGCCAGACACTGGGCCATTACGGCGTCGAAGGCGGCGCCTATCTCGTCCTGCCGTTTCTGGGTCCGTCAACCGTCCGTGACACCGTCGGCTTTGTGATTGACGGGGCGATGGACCCCAAACAGTATATCCTGTCCGGCACGCACAACCTTGCGATCAGCAGCGGCACGACCGTCAGCAACGCCGTCAACGAACGCTCCTTGAACCTGGAGCTGTTTGAACAGGTTGACCGCTTCTCGCTGGACCTCTACAGCGCCGCCCAGGACTTCTACCTGCAGCGCCGAGAGCAGCAGATTGAGGAATAGCGCGGCATGCCATATCGCCGAGAGACTGCCCGAGAAACTGACATGGAGTTGCGCCGCCGTCCGGCCCGGGTCTGGATGGGCCTCAGCCTGGGTCTGGTGCTGGCCTGTGCCGGACTGGCTCGGGCCGAGACCCCGACCCAGATGACGCAACAGCTGATTGAGTCCATCATCGCCTGTAGCGAGACGAACGGCGCCCAGTCGAGCGGCTGTGATATCGAAAAGATTGAGGCGCATCTGGCCCTGGCCCAGCTCGCGCGTTGGCTGATGGGCCCCTACTGGCAGGATTTGGGCCAGGAAAAACAGCGCGATTTCGCCGCCCTCCTGGCGCGCCTGTTGCGCGATATCGCCTACCCGCGAGCCGCCGAGTTCTTATCCAGCAACCAGATCGTGTACGGTCAGAACCATGTTGAGGGTCAGGAAGCCGTTGTTGAAACCTCGCTCGTCAACGCCGAAGAAGGACAGGTCGCGATCAAATACCGCCTCCACCTCATCGACGACAGGTGGAAGGTCTGGGACGTGCATCTCGACGGGGTGAGCATGGCCGGCAACCTGCGCAAACAGGTCCAGTCCATCATGGCCCGCAGATCCTACGAGGAACTGGTCGAGCGTATGCAGAGCAAACTCACATGGGACGGTCCTCAATAGGCGCCAGGTGGAGAACCGCGTGCCTGTGTCCGTCCCTCCCTCCCCCTCTCCTCCATCGCACCTGAGCCGGGAGCAGCGCGCCCTGTACGCCCTGGCCCGGCTGACCACAACCTATCCGGTCACGCTTCTGGTCGCGTGTCTGGTCCTGGTCGGGGTGGCGCTGAGCTATACCGCAGCCCATCTGGAGTTTGTCACCGGTCGCAACGACCTCATCGACAGCGACAAACCGTATATCAAGCTGGAGGAGCAATACACCCAGGAATTTGGCAGTGTTGACCAGTTCTTCGTTGTTGTCGAACCGCAGGATATCGCCCAGGGCAAAGCCTTTGTGGCTCGGCTGGGCGAGCTGCTGGTCCGCGAGACGGCCTATATCGAAGAGGTCTTCTACCAGATTGACACCACCTCGCTCGACGGCAAAAAGCTCCTCTACCTGCCCAGCCAGGATCTGCACAGCCTCTTCGACGATTTGTCCGGCTCGCGTGAGTTGGTCCACGAAATCACCACCACCCCAGGCCTGAATACCCTGTTTGAGGCCATCAACCATCAAATTGCCGAAGCAACCGTCTCACACCTGGTCGGTGGACTCTTCGACTTCGCTCCCTCCGAAGAGGAACCGCTCGGAGATGACCCTGGCCGGGCGTCTGCCCCTCAGCCCGGTCTTTTTGACTCTGACCTCCAGGACCCACCGAGCAGTGAGGAAGCGCAGGATGCTGCGGACGAGGCCCCGGCACCGCAGATCGGTTTTCTCAACTCCCTGCTGCACGAGATGGACCAGGCGCTCAGCAACCCGGCCCACCGCTACCGTTCGCCGTGGGAAGAGTTTTTTGGCGACACCCAGGAGTTGTCGGACGAGGGCTTCCTGGTGTCCGGCAACCGCCGGTTTCTTTTCATGCTGGTCCAACCCGCCGAGCCCGAGGAGGCCGGCCTGACCGAGCTGCAAGACGCTATTGTGACGATCCGGCAAATTATTCACGAGTTGCGCCCCGAATTTCCCGGGCTGGACGCCGGGCTGACCGGCATCGAGGTGCTTGACACCGATGAGATGACCAGCGCCCAGAGCGACGCGCCGGCCGCCACCCTGGCCACCACCCTGGGCATCGGCCTGCTGTACCTGGGTTTTTTCCAGCGTATCCGGCATCCGGTGCTCATCCTGTCCTCGCTACTGGTCGGGCTATGCTGGACCATGGGTTTTGTCACCCTGGCGGTCGGTCACCTGACGATCATCAGCGTGTTTGTGGCGCCCCTGCTGCTGGGTCTGGCCGACGATTTCGGGGTCCACTTCATGACCCGCTACGAGGAAGAGCGTGGCGCCGGCAGAGACCCGGTTGCCGCCCTGCACCAGGTCTATATTCATACCGGGCCGAGTATTATTGCCGGGGCGTGCACGACCGCGCTGGCCTTTGCCGCCATCATGCTGGCCGATTTTCGGGGCATGCAGGAACTCGGCCTGATGTCCAGCGTGGGCATTCTGCTGGCCCTGCTGGCCATGTTCAGCTTTCTCCCGGCTCTGATCGTGGTGGTCGAACGCGTCCGGCCCTGGCGCGTCCGGCCCGCCCGAGCCGGCTTCCTGAGCGCCGGCTTTGCCGCCCTGGGCAGGCTGATAGAGCGCCGGCGGCGGCCGGTGTTAGCGCTGGCCGGTCTGCTGACCTTGGCATCCCTGGTCGCCCTGCCGACCGTGCGGTTTGACTACGACCTGCTCAATCTGCAAGCCCACGGCACGCCATCGGTGGAGTGGGAGCGACGCATCATTGCCCACTCGGAACGCGCGTCCTGGAACGCCCTGGCCACAGCCACCAGCCCCCAGGCAGCCGTGCAGAAAGCCGCCGCCTTTGAAGCCCTGCCAGTTGTCGAAACGGTTGAGAGCGTGGCCTCGTTCATTCCCGCCGGACAGGACCAGCGGCTGCCCCTGGTCCGCGCCCTGCAACCTCTATTGGCCGACCTGCCGCCAACCCTGGCGGCTACCCAGCCGGTTGCGGTGCCGGCCCTGCGACGTTCCCTGGACCAGATTCGGTTCAAGGTCCGGGAAAGCAACGAAGACTGGGACCCTGAAAAAAGGCCCACCGAGAGTGAGCTGAGCACAGCCCGCGCCCGGCTGAAAACCATTGTCGGCCAGTTGCAAGACCTGCCCGAGGACGAGACCCGAGCCGCGCTCAGCCGGTTCCAGGCCGATCTGTTTCAGGATTTTGCCGATGTCTGGAGCCTGCTGCGCAACAATATCCAACCGGCGGGTCCGATTACCATGGCCGATATTCCGCCCCAGCTCAAAAAACGCTTTGTCAGCCGCACCGAAGACAAGTTCCTGCTCCAGATCTATCCCAAACACAATATCCGTGAGCAGCACGCGCTCGAAGCCTTTATCCGCCAGCTGCGCGAGCTTGACCCGGATGTCACCGGCTCGCCGGTCATCGGCTACGAGTCGATTCGGGCCATGCAGCAAGGCTATATCGAGGCCGCGATATACGCCCTGATCGCCATTGTGCTCGTCACCTTCGGCACCCTGCGGCGCGTCACCGATACCCTGCTGGCCCTCCTGCCGCTGGGACTCGGCATGATCTGGGCCGCCGGCCTGATGTGGCTGTGCAAGTTGCAGTTCAACGTGGCCAACCTGGTCGCCGCCCCGCTCATCATCGGCATCGGGATCGAAAACGGCATTCACCTCGTCCACCGTTTTCGAGAGGACGACCGGATGACACCGGCCAGCCTGGTCGCGGGCAGCACCGGCCAGGCCGTGGCCCTGTTTTCGCTGACCACCATGGTTGGCTTCGGCAGCCTGATGATCGCCAAATACTATGGCGTTTTCAGCATGGGCTTGCTACTCTCGCTGGCGGTCGGCAGCGTCCTGGTCGCCTCTCTGGTTGTGCTGCCCATGCTGCTCTTCCGTCCGGCACACCAGACAGCGGTGGCGGGAGAAAGCTGTCGCGGCCGGGTCGAGGCCGAGGGGTGAAACCGAACGCCATGATGACTGGAACCGACTTTCTCAGCGTGCTGCGGGCCGAGGGCTTCGATTTTTTCACTGGCGTGCCCTGCTCGCTGGTCAAAAGCCTCATTGCCCGCCTGGAAGACGGGGGTGGGTATATTCCCGAAACCCGCGAAGACGCTGCGGTCGGCCTGGCGGCCGGGGCCTATATGGCCGGCAAACAGCCGGTCGTGATTATGCAGAATTCGGCCCTGGGGGTGTGCCTCAACGCCCTGGCCTCGCTGAGCCTGATCTACGATCTGCCGTGTCTGCTGCTCGTGACCTGGCGTGGCTATCAGGGCAAGGACGCGCCCGAACATCTCATCATGGGCGATATCTCCCCCCGTTTATTCGAAACCGTCGGCATTCCGCATCAGGTGTTGAACGCCGAGACCGCCACGCAGGTCGTGGGCTGGGCCGCCCAGACGCTGCGCCAGACCAAAAAACCGGTCGCCCTGCTCCTCCCTCCGGGGGTGCTGGCGTGAAACTGGCAGACGCCTTGGGGGTGGTGATTCCCCTGTTGCACGACGAACTGCTCGTGCACGCCAACGGCTTTATTTCGCGCGAGTCCTTCAACCTCGACGACCGACCGGGCAACTTCTACATGATCGGCTCAATGGGGCTGGCCTCGTCCATCGGGCTGGGCCTGGCCCTCAACCGCCCCGAGCGGCGGATTGTGGTCTTTGACGGCGACGGCAATGTGCTGATGAACATGGGCTCCCTGGCGCTCATTGGCGCCACCCAACCGTCCAACCTGGTCCATATCGTTTTCGACAACGAAGCCTACGGCTCAACCGGCAATCAACGCACTATCTCGGGCCAGGTCGCCCTGGACGACATCGCCCGCTCCAGCGGTTACCGCCACGTCGGCCGGGTTAAAACGCTGAGCGATCTCAAAGCCGCGGCAGGCGAAGTGCTTGGCCAGGCCGGTCCCGCGTTTCTGCTCATCAAGATCGAACCCGACTGGCAGGAACGCAAAATCGGCCGGATCGGCCACGAACCGCCACAGATTGCGCGGCGGTTTATGGAGGCGGTGCAAAAATGAAGAAAAGGCAAAGAGCAAATGGCAGACAAGCAAGAATACGGTTTTCAGTTTTGACTTTTGAGCTTTGAGCTTTGAGCTTTGACTTTTGCATTCCCCATGCAACCCATCCTTCTCAACCCCGGCCCGGTCAACGTCTCCCCGCGCGTCCAACAGGCGCTGCTTCGGGGCGACCTGTGCCACCGCGAAGCAGAATTCTCGGACCTGCTGGACGCTCTCCGCACCAAGCTCCTGAGCGCCTTTGCTCCCCAGGACTATACCTCGGTCGTCCTCGGCGGTTCGGGCACCTCGGCGGTCGAAGCGATGGTGTCCTCAGCCCTGCCCCAGGGAAAAAAACTCCTGGTCATCAACAACGGCGTCTACGGCGAGCGCATGCTGCGCATGGCCACCGCCCACAGGATACCGAGCGTGGAACTGCGCTCCGACTGGACCGAGCCGCCCGACATCGGCCAGATCGAAGCCCGGCTTGAGGCCGACCCGTCTATCGGCGGGGTAGCCCTGGTCCATCACGAGACCACCACCGGCCTGCTGAACCCCGTGTCCGCAATCGGAGCCCTGACCAGACGAATGGGCCGTGTCTTCCTGCTCGATGCGGTCAGCGCCCTGGCGGGCGAAGATCTTGACCTCGTTCGTGACCAGGTCGATATATGCGCCTGCACGGCCAACAAATGCGTGCAGGGCCTGCCCGGCGTGGCCTTTGTCCTGGTTCGGACGGCCCTCATGCGGGCGATGCAAGACCACCCGGCCAGCTCGCTGTCGCTGCACCTGCCCGTCCACTGGCAGGCCCAGGAACGCCACAGCGTCGCCTTTACCCCGCCGGTCCAAGCCTGCTACGCCCTCGACGCCGCCCTCGATGAGCTACTGGAGGAAAGCGTAGCGGCGCGGGTCGAGCGCTACCGCGCGGCCGCGCAACTGCTGCGGACGGGCTTCAGCCGTCTGGGGCTGCGCTTTGTGTTGCCGCCCGCGCTGCGGGTCAACTCGCTGACCGCCCTGTTCCTGCCCGAAGGGATGGACTACCACGACCTGCACGATCAGCTCAAACAGCGTGGGTTCGTCATCTACGAGGGCCAGGGCCGGCTCCAGACCGGCATCTTCCGGGTCGCCAACATGGGCCATCTGAGCCTGGACGACTTTCGCCGTTTCCTGGACAGCCTCGAAGAGGTTCTGGGCTAGAATTCTCAGCCGCCTTGGCTCCTGGAGACAAGCGCGATAGTCTGGGGACCGCCTCAGCCTGAACGGGCCGAAGAGGATTGAAACGCCATGAAAGCCATCATTCTCGCCGCCGGCATCGGCAAACGCTTCACCCCCCCTTCTCCCCCCCAGTCGGAGGGGAAGGGAGGGGGGCTGCCCAAGTGCCTGATCGAAATCCAGGGCCAGACCCTCTTGGAGCGGACCCTTTCCGCCCTTGGCGCGGCTGGGGTTGACCGAGCGGTGGTGGTCATCGGCTATCGGGGCGAGATGGTCGAGGACAGGATTGGGACGCGCTGCGGCGGGGTCCAGGTCTCGTATATCACCAATCCCCGCTACGACCGGGGGGCGATCCTGTCGCTATGGAGCGCCCGTGAGGAATTTGACGACGACCTCCTGATCATGGACGCCGATGTCCTGTTCCCGACCGCCATGCTGCGCCGGCTGATTGCGTCGCCCCAGCCAAACTGCTTTCTGCTCGACACCAGCGCCAGCAATACCGGAGAAGAACAAATGCTGCTGACCCGGGGCGGGCGGGTGCTGACGATTATCCGGGGCGGGTCCGGGGATTACGATCTGATTGGCGAGTCCATCGGCTTTCTCAAGCTCGGCCGGTCTGACGCGCCGCTCCTGCGGACCATCCTGGACGACCATATCGCCCGCGGCCAGGACACCATCGAGCATGAAGAGGTCTACCCGATCTTTCTCCGCCAGCGCTTTGTCGGCTTTGAACGGGTCGAAGATCTGCCCTGGATAGAGATAGATTTTCCCCAGGATCTGGAGCGGGCCGAGCGGGAAGTGTTGCCGCGTATTGTGGCCCTCGATCAGTCCTAGACCGATCTCCGTGCGGCTTCCCGTCGCCACACAGCTGTTCGTGATGTCCAATCGAACGAAAACCGATCACGAATATCTTTTGCTCCCCTCCACCCTCGCTCCCCTCACCCGCCTGTCCCCACCAGTGCTGGCCGGCCTGTTCGTGCTCGTGGCCGGCCTTATCTTCCTGTGGCGGCTGGGCGAAGGACCGATTTACCGGACCATGGAAGGCCGGGAAGCCCTGGTCATGCAGGAGATGCTGCGCACCGGCAACTGGGTGCTGCCCCTGCGCAACGGGGAAACCATCCCCTCCAAGCCGCCCCTGTTGCACTGGCTGGGTGCCGGCGTAGCCCTGCTAAGCGGCGGGATGTCGGAATGGGCCGCCCGCTTTCCGGGCGCCGTGTTTTCGGCCCTGAGCGTCGGCCTGACCTGTTTGCTCGGCTGTCGGCTGGCCAACCGTGAGGTCGGCATCCTGGCCGCCCTGCTCGTCCTCACCACGCCGCTGTGTGTCGAAATGGCCCGCGAGGCCTGGGTCGATCCGGCCCTGGCCTTTTTTGTGCTGGCCGCCCTGAGCAGTTTCGCCTGCATGTATGAAGCCGACGAGTGGCGGGGCTGGCGCAGTCTGGCCTTTGGCCTGTCTCTGGCCGGCGCCTGCCTCAGCAAGGGACCGGTCGGCATCATCCTGCCCAGCGTCGTGATTGGACTCTATCTCGCAGCCCAGGGCCAACTGTCGCGCATCCGCCAGCTGCTCAGCCCGAGCACCGTCGTGGTGGGCGTCGGCCTGCCCCTGAGCTGGTACGTGCTGGCACTCGACCAGGAGGGCTGGGCCTTCTTTCAGAAGCAGCTGCTCCAGGAAAACGTCCTGCGCTTCACCTCCGGGTCGGGCAAACGGATTCCCTCTTCGGCCTTTTTTTTCCCGCCCTTCGTGCTGGGCGGCCTACCCTGGAGCCTGCTGTTCGGCTTTGGCCTGTGGCACTTTGCCCGCCAGGCACCCATCCGTGAGAAGGGGGTGCTGGCCCTGCTGTGGTGGCTGGCGATCATCGCCTTTTTTTCGGTCGCGGCGGGCAAGCGGGACGTGTATCTGCTACCCCTGTATCCGGCCATGGCCCTGTTTGCTGCGGAATGGGGCTGGGCACGGGTTCCCGGCCGGGCGGACTCGCTTCCCCGGTGGCTGGGAACGGGCCTTGTCCTGGCCGCCCTCGGCCTCAGCCTGGCGATAGTGTTGGCTGCGGTCGCAACCGCGCTCGGCAGCCTCAGCATTGACTCGGCCGCCGTGGACTCGGTGTTTGGCGACGCTAAGTGGAAAAGTGTGGCTCCGTTTCTCCGCTTTGTGGATGAGCAGCCGGTGTATGGAACGGCTCTGCTCGTCGCCCTGTGCGGGTGTGGGCTGGGCGCGGTCCGGGCCGCCACCCAGGGCCGCTGGCAGAACGCGCTGTGGCTGGTGCTGGGTCTGCTGCTGCTGGTGACCGCCGGCCTGTATCCGTTTACCCGGGCCTACGCCAAAGAGTTCAAGGCCCTGACCGGATTTGCCGCTCAGATCAGTCGGACTGTTGGGATTGAGCAGCCGCTGTTCTTTTACACCCCCCAGCCCTACTCGTCGGAGTTTGATGAATTCTCCCAGGTCTATTTTTACCTGAACCGTTCGGTTCCCCTGGCCCGGTGTGCCGAACAGGGCGACTTTTCGCGCTGCCCGCCGGGCTATTATGTGCTCCGTGAGCGACACTGGCGGCCGATTCAAGCCACGCCCGACAGCCACCTGATCCTGGACAGTCGAAACGGCTCAGGACCGGATGCACGGCCCCATCTGGTCCTGGTTCGCCGGGATTAATAGAAGGAGCGAGTGATGAGTCTCAATGAATGGGTGGCGCTTATCGGTGGGCTGGCTCTGCTCGGTGGTCTCGTCCTGTTCTTCTGGAAAGCTGTTCATTACAACTGAGCCAGCCCATATATTCGCACCTACCTTTCTGCGGCCACGGGCCGACAGGACCATCAGGGAACAATCACGAAGTTCTGGAGTGACTCTTCCCACCGAATCCTGGTTTCCTCGCCCGGGCGGGGGAAGTCCGAGAGAGTAAACGTGCCACTGACACCCCGTAAGACCTCGGTCCCAAGCGTCGTCACCCGCATCGTAGTCCGGGCAAACTCCACCCCATCGGCCAGCGCCCGAATCGTGTGCTCCCCATTCCCCAGAATGTTCCAGTTCATCGGCATGCTGAAGCCGTTGTTACTGTCTCCGCAGATCGGCTGGGTATCTGCTCGGGGCGTGCCGTAGGCCGCCGGCACTGGAGTCCCGGCCAACTCAATGACGATTTCTTGCGCTTCACACGCCCAGCCGTAGATGAGCCCAATGCCGCTCTGGAAGGAGTTTGGGGCGGGACCCTCCAGGGTCGCTCGTGGTGCCGGTGGGGGCTGTGCGGTCTCGAAATCTGACGAGTACACCGCCACATCATCAATATACCAACCGTCGGCGGTCTCAGTGGCGTCGGTCGTCATGGAGAAGGACAACTGTATTGACTGCCCAACGAAAGGAGTCAGGTCAAGACAAACCTGCTGCCACGTAGAATACTTACCGTACAAGTGCCGACCTCCCTGTTCTTCCCACGTATCCGCACAAGGCCCCTGTCGCCACTGCCCCACTCGTACCGATGCCAGAAGACCAGGGTTGCGGATTCGACCTCGGTCAGATCAATCCGCGGAGAGAAAAGGTCAGCCAATACATTATTGTGATAATTGCCACCGGGACTATCCGTCCAAGCATGAGACCCACTCTGGGAAGAAGCTGTCGTCAGAGCCCAGGGATAAGGGTTCAAAGAACAGTCGTCCCGCTCTGGGAGGGTACAAGAAGAAGGCCACCAACCCTCCGTGCCACTCTCCATATCGTCTTCAAACAGGTTGTCATTGATGCCGGCCTGGATCACCGTCAATATCCGTCCGGCGATGGTGAGCGTGCCAGTCCGGGCGTTAAGGCTGGGATTTGCTGCGACCGCGTAGCGGACCCGCCCATTGCCACTGCCGCTACCAGCGATGACCGTGATCCATGGGCTATTGCTCGTGGCGCCCCACCTACACTCACTCGGAGCCACGACCGCTACGCTGGCGTTCCCAGCCCCGCCCCTCAGCAACTGGCGTGTGGACGAGAGCGCCTCGGCACAGACCGTATACGCGATGGTCACTTGGAAGCCGGTGGCGTGTTCCGCATCAACCGAGACCCGGAGCCCATTGGCGAGGTCGGTAAAGGTCTCACCCACCGTCCACATCGCTCCTTCGTCGTTCGGGTCGCCGTTGTTATCCACGTCTACCACCTGGGCTAGTCGGTCTTCGCGTGTGGTATCGACTTTATGGATGACAATCGCTTCGTCCGGGATTTCCTCATCGTAGCCGGCAAACAGACGCGCTTCGACCGTGTAGAAGTCGGTCGGCGAGTTGCCGATGGGAATCTGAGCCATCAGATAGCCGTCAGAGCCGGGCTGGGCCAGCCGTTCGAGGGTAATCGTACGGGTGCTGTTGCGGGGAGCCACATACTTCCGGTCCGGCGGAATCCATCCCAGGAAGTCCTTGTGGTAGGCGATGGTATGGACGCCGACATAGCCATAACGGGAAATAGGGAAACGAGACAGGCCCCCGCTCATGACATCCCAGCCAGAGTCATAGGTGGTGGGACTATATATGGGATCATCTTGCCCATAGGGGCCGGAGGAATGCAGCAAGCCAAATGTATGGCCCATCTCGTGGGCTATAACATTCTGGCTATCCCCCCTCCTTCCAATAGTTGTGACACCATAGAACTGCTCTTGTCCATCCTTCGTCAAACGATAACTCGGGCCAAGGGTGGCAAACCCGCCGACAAGTATATCCCCGTTAAGTATCAGGTTGATCCGCATCGCCGGCGGCAATGCAATCTTCTCGCAGTCTTTCGACATCACGATCTTCGTCCCCGTCCCCGTCTTGGTCGTACATATAATACGAGCGGGGCCGGGGCAGGTTATACCAGCCCACCACAATACTGCCGCTCAGGTCGGGAATGTTCCCGTCAGAGACTTCGTTCCAGTAGTGCCCCAGAGCGGGATAAATTGATCCAAACAGGTCCTCATAGTAGCTGACCGAATGCGGGGTAAAATCTGTGGCATCGGCAAACCGGCACAGTATGGTCACCCATGCCTGCGAGCCGGTGACCGTTTCCTGAGAAGGTGCTTGAAGCGCCTGATACGCTCCGTCAGGCGTCGTTCTCTTACTCTCCGACGAGTCGAGCCGGATGGAATAGACCCACAACTGCGCTGGGGCGTTAGGTCCGACCGCCTCCCACTCTCCTACCACCGTCACCCGCTTGCGGCTCAAGGCTACCGGGCCGCCCAACGGCCGCATGAGTTCAGCCTCAATCAAGAGTTCATGCCGCTCGCCCGAGTCTTCGGTCAACGTGTAAGTGGTTTCCGCAGCCCGCCGGACTCAGTTGGGTAATCCGCAACCGTTATAGTGAACCAGCCGGTGAGGGTCTGCGGCTGGGCTGCGACCGGCTGAGCGGACAGCGCCCACGCTCCAAAAAGAAGCACGACTCCCCAGACCCGACAGGATAATGCCCAAATTTGTGTCATAAGGTTCCCAGCGAGGGCAACCCGTCAATTGATCTCGGTGACCACGAACCGTTGTTGGGAAACGTCCCACTCCACTGTGGCGCTCTGGCCTGGGGCCGGGAATTCCGGGACGGTCTCCATCCACATCCCTGTTAGGAATTCTTCCCCAAGTGCCAACACAGAGAAGTTGTGCGACGCCACTTCTTCGCCATTTTGAATGAGGTGGATGCTCGCCTCTCCGGCGGGCAGCAGGTTCCAGTTCATGGTCGCGCTGAACCCGTTGAGGGTATCGCCACAGGTGGACTCGGTATCGCCCCGCGGGGTCCGCGTTCCCAGTGGAACGGTGCTGAGCACCTCCCCAGCGGCGTTGCGGAACTCCGCCGCCAGTTCTCCACCCAGACACGACCAGCCGGAGATGACCCCGATGCCGCTCATCGTTGAGCCCTCATCAGGCACCTCGATGGTCACATCATTCGCCGGTAGCTCGTATTCGGGATCGGTGAGTGTGGTCGTCGCCATTCCTGTATAGGTGCTGCTCGTTCGCTGCATGGCCCGACCGCTGGCCAGGTCATACTCTGTCTCCTCAATGGTGACTGTTGCTACTGTTTCACTGGTCTCCATTCCGACATCCGACATCGTTGTATAAGTATAGAAGGCAGTATACGTGCAACCGACTTTGATAGGATAGTATTCGGTGCCCGCGTCCGTTGTCAGCGGCCCTTCAAAGCACGAGTAGGGGACGCAGCTTACTGAGGTGCCCGGGAGGTCAACAGTGTAAGTCAGGTCTGTGTCTTCTCCTAGGCAGTCTGTATAACTGTAGTTATATGAGCCATATGCCCAGATGAATGCCGAGGCGGGGTCACACACCCCCTCCACATCTGCGGCAGGCGGCTCTGCCAGTCCGAGATACTGACTTGTCCCTGCGGAGTTGCACGTCCTTGAGCCAAAGACGCTGTCTACACCCATATCGATCCCACGGAATGAGGACACAGGATTGGCGGCAAAGGTATCAAGATTCCATTCAAAAACAAAAGATGCTCTTCCAGCGCCCCTGCTCGTAATTGTCGATTCGGAGTCGTCCTCCTGAGCCCATGCTGGGGCGGGTCCCGCCAGAAGGCAGAAGACACTAGAAGCGGTCTCAAAAATATTGGCGCAGCAGGATGACGATGCAAGCGAGATGCACGAAGCCGAGATAGTTCGCGG
>JAGWBB010000017.1:0-41899 GCA_021296095.1 Desulfurellaceae bacterium
GAGCGATGAGTACCTGCGGGCGATGAAGACCCTGTGGACGCAGCCCGACCCGGAATTTGAGGGGGAATTCGTCAGCTTCAGCGATATCGAGTGTGAGCCAAAGCCGCTCCAGCAGCCGCCGCCGATCTGGCTCGGCGGTCACTCGGCCCGCGCCATGCGGCGGGTAGTCGAGTTCGGCGACGGTTGGCTGGCCGTACCCAAGAGCGTTGCGGCGTTTCATGACAGCCTGGGCGCCCTCCGGGTCGCCGCCGAACAAGCCGGTCGGGCGATGAGCGATATCCAGATCATGATCAGCCCGATGTACGTCGATTCGGTCGATGCCTACGTCGAAGAGTTCAAACGCTACAGCGCTATGGGCTACGATTCCTTCTTTGCCACGCTGCCCTTCTGGGCCCGGGGCCTGGACGGCATTCAGCAGGCCATGGACGACTTTGCGCGCAAGATGAACATGTAAGCCGGCAAGGGGCAGTCATGGGATGGGCGACGATTGACGGGCTTAAGATTCACTACCACACCGCCGGAGACCTCTCGGCGCCACCGTGCACGGCACGGGCTGCGACGGGCGGGTGTGGGCGCGTCACATGGCAGCCCTGGCCGACCGCCATGCTGCGGTCGCCATTGACCTGCCCGGCCACGGCCGCTCAGCGGGCGACGGTTTTCGGGGGGTGGCGGATTATGCCTATTGTGTGGCCCGGCTGGCCGCCCATCTGGAATGGGACCGCTGTGTTGTCGCCGGCCACTCCCTGGGTGGGGGCATCGCCCTGGCCCTGGCCGTTTACCACGCCGAGTTGCTGGACGGCCTGCTGCTGATCGACACCGGGGCTCGGCTGCGCGTCAATCCGACCATCCTGGAAAATGCCCGTCGGGCGGTCGAGGGCGAACAACCCTTGGCGCTCGATCCGCGCATGGGCTATGCCACAAGCACGCCCCAGTCGGTGATTGACGAAATCGAGGCGCTCAGCGCCGACACCGACCCCCGGGTCACCTACAAAGACTGGATCAGCGACGACAGCTTTGACTTCATGAGCCGGCTGAGCGGCATTCAGGTCCCGAGTCTGGCCATTTGCGGCGATGAGGACCGCTTCACCCCGGTCAAGTACCACGTCTACCTGCGCGACCGGATGCCCAACTGTCAGCTGGCCATCATCACCCGGGCCGGCCATTGGACGTATGCCGAGCAGCCGCAGGCCTTCGACCGGGTTGTCCGCTCCTACCTGGACACGCTTCCTCCGCAACGGAGCGAATAGCGCGGCAGACTCGCGGCAAAGCAAGGCGATCTTCAGACTCCGAAGGAGACGGAACCATGTCTGAGTACACCACCGTGTTCGGCTCACTCGACCGCTACGAAAAAGGCCGGCTCGAAATCATCGACGACGACCCGCGCCACTACGCCTTTTCCAATGTGTTCGAGGTGGCGGCTCAGGCGCAGCCGTATGAAAAAATCGCGGTGGCAAAAAACCTGGAATACGTGGTCGAGGTCATCCGTGCCGAGGGCCGCTCGGACTGGTTTGCGTGTGCCCATGACGAGTTTGCCGTGGTCCTGGACGGCCAGGTGGAGATTCATCTGCTCAAACTCGACGATCCGCGGTCCGTCCTGGCCCAGGACAGCCACGGCGCGGTGCGCGTTCCCGGCAGCCCGGTCGGTCGCAAAATGGGCTGGATGAAACTCAGTCGTGGCCATCAGGCCCTGCTGCCCGCAGACGCGGCGTATCAATTTGTCGCCGCACAGCCCGGCGTCGTCCTGCTGCAAACCCTGCACGGCGATCTCACCGTCGAGAAGTGGGCCGAGGTGTGCCAAGCATAGTGTGCCAGGTATAGCATCCAGGCATAGGGCGACAGACCCGAAGAGGAGAGACACCATGCCGAGTGCTTCAGATCCCCACCCCACCACCGGCTATACAAGCTTCCAGCTGGGCCGGTTCTCGTTCAGCCGAGACGAATATTTTGTGACCGTCAGCTGGCCCGCCCGGGAAACCCAGCTGTCTCACACCATGCCGGTTGACGCCTTCCTGCGCGCCCTGGTCCGAGACGTAGCCTGGGGCTTCTTCTACGGCTGGGTCAATTTCGACACCGTGCTGGGCACGCGCAACAGGTATGGCAGGGTGGAACTGTACGCCGGCCGGTATGACGACAGCTACCACCGGGCTGGCCTCGACTATGTCGAAAGTTTTGACACGCCCCAGATTCTGGACACCTTCCAGGCCATGCTGGCCGACTGGACCAACGCCGGCTTTGATCCCTTTGCCGCTCCGGCCGAGACCGGCACGTCCGTGTTTGGCAAAAAACACGGGACCAACAGAGCTGCGATTGAACGCCAGCGGGAGACATGCAAACGCATGCCGGGCTTACCCGGCGATGCCTCCCTGCGGTCGGACGAGAGCGGCTATCCGGTCAACCGGGCGTTTGCCGACGTGGACCAGGATGAACCGGAGGTCCACGCCGAGCCGGGCTTTGAGAATGAGGTCCACGCCTTCAACCTGTTCAAGTATCTGTCCCGCTCGGACGTGACCTGGAACCCGTCGGTCGTCTCGGTCTGCCGCAACAGCCTGTTCTGTCCGACCACCGAGGAACACATCCTGCCCGTCATCCACGGCAACGACCGGGTCGAGTGGTTCATTCAGCTCAGCGATCAGATCACCTGGCAGGTCAGCGACAAAGCAACTGGCCGACCCCGGGCGCGGGTCATCATGAAGCCGGGCGATGTGGCGGCCATGCCGGCCGATATTCGGCACCAAGGCTTCTCGCCCAAGCGGGCCATGCTGCTGGTGTGGGAAAATGCCACGCCGGGGCTGGCCGACAAATACGACGCGGGCGAGCTGTCGCCCTACCCGATTGCGCTGTAGTCGGCCGTACCCGGTTCGGTCTATACGGCCTGGGCCCGCTCCACGATCGGCGCCACCCGGTCGATACAGCCGAGCGGGTTACCCTCGGCAATCTCTTTGGCAAACGGCTGTGAGAAGAGCACAATCCGACTCGCCCCCGCATCCCGGAAGGCGGCCAGCTCGTCAGCCGACAGGCCGCCGTCTTTGGGATCGACAAAGGCCGACATCTGGAGAGCGTCAGGATCGCGCCCGGCTTCTCTGGTCAGCTCCCGAATGGTGTTGACCTTGGCTTTATAGTCCTCGGGATCAAACGCCAGCGGACACCAGCCGTCATAGGTACGGGCGACCCGTTCGAGCGCTTTTGGCACGTGTCCGCCCAGAAAGATCGGCGGACCGGACGGCTGGACCGGTTTGGGATCGCAATACACGGGCGGGAACTGAACCATTTCGCCCTGATAGCTCGGCTCCTGCTGGGTCCAGCACAGGCGCAGCGCCTCGGTCGTCTCACGCAGCCGTCTCCAGCGCAACCGAAAGCTGGTGCCCATGACCTCGGTCTCCTCCCGCAGCCAGCCCGCGCCGACCCCGATCATGACCCGACCGTTGGAGTACATGTCGAGGCTGGCAATGACCTTGGCCGTGATCAGCGGCTCGCGCTCCGGGAACAGACAGATGCCGGTCGCCAGCTTGAGGCGTGAGGTCACCGCCGCAGCCATGGTCAGGGCCACAAACGGGTCTGCCCAGCGGTTGTAGTGCCGGGGCAAGGTGCCTCCACCCGGGACTTCGGTTTTGAAGCCGACCGGAATCACCGGGTGTTCTGGAATCCACAGCGACTCAAAGCCGAGGCTCTCTACCCGCTGGGCAATGTCGGCAATGTTCTTGGTATCGGACGTGGCTGGAACGAGAATGCCAATTTCCATCTTCTCTCCCCCCTTTTCATAGCATTGGAATTGGAGAAAAACCGTTGCGAGCGTCGGGAGAACAAGGCGCGAGAAGACGAGAAACCGGAGTGTCCATAAGGGTACATGAGGATTTTGAGTCTTCGAGGAACGCCGGTATCCCAAGCGCAGCAGGTTTTTCCTTTAGTCGAGCGGAATGCTGTCCATGGGCAGCAGAAAGGCCCACAGGTCGCGTCGGACGCCGGCATTTTTCATGGCCAGCTGGGCCGAACGAATAACCTCGCCAGCCTTGGTCGCGTCCCGGTACCAGCGTGCGCTGGCCCAGGCTGCGGGCGTGTGATCGACGATGGCCAACGCCGCAGTCTCATAATAGCCCCGGATGTCCTGGGCCACCCGAGCCGGAATGCCGGGGATTCTGGCCTCTTTCCACGGCGTGCCCTGGGCGATCCGAATGAATGCCTCAAGCGCCTGCGGAATATCGTCGGGACTGAGCGTGCGCGTGGCGGCGCCCCGCTCGCCGTGCTCGGCCACCGCCCGGTCGTAGGCGGTCCGCAGACCACGCGCCTCATCCACCGCCGGGTGGGCATCAGAGTCATAGCGGGGCGGCAGCGCGCACACCAAAACCTCCGAACCCTCGTCGGCCACCCGCTCGGGAAAATCTTCCAGAGCCGGCTGGCTGCGCTCCAGCAGGGAAAAACCATGCGCCAGCACCCGATGCTGGAAGGCCGCATCGCCGGGCTTGCCAAGCGGACGGCCGAGCGGGAAGTCGCAGAACAGGCCGCGCGGCGGGACCGTGTTGACCAGCTGCTCACGGATCGAGCCGAGCACGATCGTCGCCATCCCGGCCGCCTCGAAAATATGGGCCAGCGTACTCACGGTACGCGTACACAGCGGTCACACCGGGGTGAGCACGACGACATCAACACCCTGCCCGCGCAGATAGGCCGCCCCGGCCGGGCCGCCGTCCATGCGGAGCTGGGCCAGGTCAAACTGGTTGCCGGCGTAGGCCAGGTGCTGGTCGGCCACCTGACCGATCCTGCCCTGAGCGGCGAGTTCATCCAGCCGGTCCAACGGAAATACCACGTTCAGATCGAGCGCCACGCCCGAGGCATCGAAGTTCGGACTCCAGTGGCCGACCAGATAGTCGCGCCGCGCGCTGTCGAGCACCCGATAGCTGGTATCCATGGGCGCAAAGTCATCCTGGTCGGGATGGTGGAGCGAGGCCGAGGTGACCAGCGCGACAGTCGCCCGCTCCAGCGGCGGAGGAACGCTGAAGGCCGGATTCTCAAACACCGGACACTCGATGTTGCGGACCGCATCTTTGATTTCAGTATCGGACATGCCGCCTCCTCAGTCGAGCTTGTAGACCCTGGCCACGTTCTCACCCAGGATGCCACACCGGGCCGCGTCGGTCATCGGCGCCACCATCTCGCCCAGTTCTTCCAGATACTTAGCGGGATGGTCGGGATGGGGATAATCGCTGGCCCAGAAAAACTTGTCCTCACCGACCATGCCGGTCAGCGCGCTGATGGTCCGCTCTTCCGGGTCGGCCGAGATATAGCACTGGCGCTTGAAGTAATACGAGGGCGGGTGTTTGAGCCTGACCGTTGCGCTGAGCGTCGTGCCTTTGAAGATGGCGTCGGCCCGGTCCAGGAAGTAGCCGATCCAACCGGCCTGCGACTCCAGCACCACGGTCCGCAGACGCGGGAAACGCTCGAACACGCCGAGCTGAAAAAAGGTGGCAAAGGCATGCTGCACCCCCTGGCCGGCAAACAGGTCGTTATACCAGGCCGCCCAGCCGAACTTGTCATAGCGGTGGTGGATGCTGAACTCGGGCGGCTCAAAGGTCGGATGAATGGCCAGCGGCACATCGAGGTCTTGGGCTGCGGCAAAAACCGCGTCGTGGCGTACGTCGCCGTGCGGGATACGCGTCATCGTGAACGGGGCGACAAAGGCGCCTTTGCAGCCGTCCTCGACGGCCCGCTGCAGCTCACGGGCGGCCTCTTCGGGCTCGCCCAGGGACAGATGGGCGATCGGCACCAGCCGTCCGCCGGAATCACGGCAAAAGTCGGCGATCCAGCGGTTATAGGCCCGACAATAGGCGGCCGAAAGCTCGGCATCGAACAGCTCGGCTTCCCACAACAGGCCGAGCGTGGGATACAGCACGGCCTTTTCCATGCCCTCCTGTTCGAGGAGTGCCAGCCGCTCCTTCATATCCATGGTGCCGAACGCGGCACCCCTCAGGTAGGTCTGCTCGGGTCCCATCCGAATGGCCCGCATGTCTTCCGGGCTGACCTCGCCGTCCATGGCCCTGCGGCGCAGCTGCTGGGCTTCCTCGACCTGCTTGCCCATGCCGCCCAGCGTCCCCAGCATGCCGGGTTTGATCAGCCTGGCCCGCTTTTGATCGACCTCCAGATACTCATAGCCATCCTCGCCGACCCGCAGGCGCAGAGCCCGCTCACGATAGCGGGGTTCGAGATAGGTTTCCCACAAATCGGGCGGTTCCAGAATATGTCCGTCACAATCAATCACTACAGGTTCTACCGTCATAACCTCCGTCCTCTCAGGTCTTTTCGTTGCGCCCACAGGTCAATCATGCCTGCGGCAGGCTCGTCAAGTAGCCCGCCGCTCTTGAGCCGCCATCCCTGAGCAGCTTCCCTGCATAGCTACTGCGACTTGAACGGCAAGTCACTAGTTATGCTAGGGCAACAACCTTGAAATGTACCAGGACCCGGCCTGACGGATAGTTGACATTTGTGACGATTATGGACAGTGTGGGCGTGTCACACGTGGGCAGTGTTTCAGCAAATGAAAGAGGAGGAGCCCCTTGTCCGCCGCGCTTTCAAAAGACGAACAGTCTGAGAGAACCCGGAGAGCCTTGATCGGCGTTGCCCGGGATATATTTACCGAGCAGGGCTATGCGCAAACCGCGACAGAAGAGATTGTGCGGCGCGCCGGGGTAACCAGAGGCGCGCTGTATTACCACTATCGCGACAAAGCCGCCCTGTTTAAGGCGGTGTTTGAGGAAGAGAGGACCGCCTTGATCCAAGCGGTTCTCGAGCGCATACAGGCGGCCGAGGGCGACACCTGGCAGCGCTTCGTTGTGACGGGCTGCCACGCTTTTATCGAACATACCTCAAACCCGACCGTGCGGCGTATTGTCCATACCGACGGTCCGGCGGTCCTTGACTGGGTCGCGCTGCAACAGAGCGGGCCGGGGCTAATGCTGTTGCGCACCGTGTTCACACGGCTGATGGCCGAGGGACTGATCGAAGAGCAGCCGGTCGAATCCCTGGCCCGCCTGGCCTGGGCCATGCTCTTTGAGGCGGCGATCTATATCGGTCAGGCTGGCGATAGTGCGGAAGCCCGTGAGGAAGTGCTCAACACGCTGCTTCGCCTCATCGCCGGATTGCGACCCGACCCCTAGACCGGAAAGTACGGGTTCATGGTGCGGGGGGAGCCGCTGGAGCCACTCCCGTCTGTACCCCGTCACCCAACAGGTTCCGGTAGGGTGCGGACGACGCAGATCCTGGCCTTGTACCCACTGGTCAATCATGTCTCCGGGAAGCTCGCCAAGTAACCCGGTTGCCTGTGGCCGACGCTCTTGAGCCGCCATCCCCGAGCAGCCACCCTGCACAGCCACATGAAACCTGCGCCGTTTGCCTACCACGATCCCCGCACTGTGGATGAAGCCCTATCTCTGCTCCAACGCTACGGTGACGAGGCCAAGGTTCTTGCCGGTGGTCAGAGCCTGATGCCTGTGCTGAACTTCCGTCTCAGCGTGCCGAGCGTCCTGATCGATATCAACCGAGTCTCAGAGTTGGCCTATATTCGGCATCAGCCCGGTCAGCTTCACATCGGGGCTCTGACCCGTCAGCGCCAGATCGAATTTTCTGAGTTGGTGTCCCTGCACGTGCCGCTCCTGCACCGGGCGACGCAGCTGATTGGCCATTTACCGATCCGCACCCAGGGGACAATCGGAGGGAGTATGGTCCACGCCGACCCGGCGGCCGAGTACCCGACGGTAACCGTGGCCTTAGGCGCCGAGTTTGTCGTCCGGGGACCACGCGGCAGCCGAGTGGTGGCGGCTGAGGACTTCTTCGTGGACTATCTCACCACTGTACTCATGCCCGACGAACTGTTGCTCGAGGTCCGCTTTCCAACCGTGTATTCCAGCTACGGCCAAGCGTTTGTCGAGTTTGCCCGGCGGCACGGAGATTTTGCCCTGGTCGGGATCGCCGCGCTGCTTGAGATGCAGGACAATCAGTATCGCTCAGCTCGGCTGGCGACTGCGGGACTCGGTCCACAACCAGTCCGGCTCCGGGAGGTCGAGCAGATGCTTATCCAAGACGGGCTGAGCGAGGTGAGCCGCCGGGCGGCGGCCGCGCGGGCGGCCGAACTGGTTGAACCGGACAGCGACCTGCACGCCTCGGCCGAGTTCCGGCGTCACCTGACCCGGGTACTCAGTCACCGGGCGATCCAACAGGCAGCGGCCCGCCCCGAGGAGATCGCGTTATGACTGACCGGCGGTCCGTTCAGCTGACGATAAACGGCGTGACCTATAGCGGCCACGTTGAGCCACGGACCCTGTTGGTCGATTTCCTGCGTCATGATCTGGGCCTGACGGGCAGCCACGTTGGCTGTGAACACGGTGTTTGCGGAGCGTGTACCATTCTGGTCAACGGCGAGGCCGTTCGGTCGTGTCTGATGCTGGCCGTACAGGCCGATGGCGCCCGGCTGCTGACCGTTGAAGGGCTGGCTCAGGATGGCCAACTCCACCCACTGCAAGACGCATTCCGGGAACACCACGGACTCCAGTGCGGCTTCTGTACCCCGGGCATGCTGCTGACCGCGTACGATCTCCTGCAAACAAACCCAACTCCAAGCGAGCAGGAAATACGGGCCGGGCTGTCCGCCGTCCTGTGCCGGTGTACCGGCTATCAGGGGATTGTCGGGGCGGTTCAGGCTGCGGCAAAACGGCTGGAGGCGAGCAAGACATAAATGGCGGTGCTCAGCCCAAAACTCGTCGGTGCCAGAGTCAGGCGTACAGAAGACGTGCGCCTGCTGACCGGACAGGGGAGCTATGTCGACGATTACCGGCCGCCCGGCCTGCTGCATGCCGCCTTTGTGCGCAGTCCGTATGCCCATGCGCGCATTGTTCAACTCGACGTGTCAGCCGCGCTGCGGCTCGACGGCGTGCTCGCCGTCGTGACCGGCCAGGAACTCGCCCGAGAAATCAAACCCGTCCGGGCGGGCTCAACAATGGCGGATTACAAGGAAACCGGTTTTCCGCCCCTGGCGGTCGACAAGGTTCGGTTTGTGGGCGAGGCGGTTGCCGTTGTGGTGGCAGACAGTCGCTATATTGCCGAAGACGCGCTTGAGCAGATCCAGGTTGAATATGACCCGCTCGAAGCGCTGAGCGATGTGGAGCAGGCCCTGGCCCAGACCACGGTTCTGCTCCACGAGGAGGCCGGCAGCAATGTCCTTCTGTCACGCCAGTTTACGGCCGGAGACGTTGACGCGGCCATGGACAGAGCGCCGGTCCGTGTCCGGGAGCGCTTTCGGTTTCATCGTCATACGGCCGTGTGCATGGAGAACCGGGGCTGTGTGGCCGAGTATGCGGCGGGCAGCGCAAGCCTGACGCTGCGCTCGGCAACCCAGTGTCCGGGTTTGCTGCGCGATGCCCTGGCCGAGCTGCTGGATATGCCCGAACACAGCATCCGCGTGGTGGCGGCTGACGTGGGCGGCGGCTTTGGCGCCAAGTCCTCCCTGTATCCCGAAGAACTGACCCTGTGTGCCGTGGCGAAACGCCTGGGGCGTCCTGTGAAGTGGATCAGTGACCGACGCGAAGACCTGATGACCTCGACCCAGGCCTGGGACGAGATTGTCGATGCCGAACTGGCCGTGCAGCGGGATGGAACGATTGTCGGCCTGCGGGCCGAGGTCGTGTCGGATATCGGCGCGTATTCCATTTATCCCTGGACCTCAACGGTCGAACCGGTCCAGGCCGTCAGCTTTTTACCCGGTCCCTACCGTATTCCCCACTACCGGGGTCGAACCCGGGGAGTGGCCACGTGTAAGGCCCCAATGGGTCCCTACCGGGGTGTGGGCCGACCGTTGACGACCTTTGTGACCGAGGGCTTGATTGATCGAGCGGCTCGCCGACTCGGTCGAGATGCGGCTGAGTTACGTCTCCAGAATTCCATTCGTGCCCAGGATTTTCCGTATAAAACGCCCTCCGGCATTGTCTGGGATCAGGCCAGTCTGGTCGAGTGCCTGGAAAAAGCCCGTGCCGTCCTGGACGAGCAGACGACACGCAAATGGCAGGCCGAGGCGCGAGCGGACGGCCGCTGGGTCGGTATTGGCTTTGCCAGCTATATCGAGTTAACCGGGGTGGGCTCGGCCATTCCGGTTTCTCCGGGCATGCCGGTCTCGACCGGGACCGAGGCGGCGTTCTTACGGATAGACCCGTCGGGGACGGTCACGGCCACGTTCAGCGTTGCCCCTCAGGGCCAGGGGCACGAGACCGCCCTGGCTCAGCTCATCGGTGACGCCCTCGGTGTCAGGTTTGAAGATATCCGTGTCATCTGTGGCGACACCGCGCTGGCCCCGCACGGCACCGGCACCTATGCCAGCCGCAGCGCGGTCATTGCCGGCGGAGCGGCAATCCGAGCCGGGCAGGCACTCAAGGAAAAAGCCCTCCAGATTGCCGGGCACATGATGGAGAGCAATCCGTCCGCCCTTGATATCCAAGACGGGGAGGTCTTCATCAAGGCCAGTGCGGACCGACGCCTCCCTTTTCGGGAAGTGGCCAAAGCCGCCTACGGCGGTCTCCGCCGTCTGCCCAAAGACATGGAACCCGGGCTTGAGGTGACGCGTTTTTATGACCCATATTTCGGTACTGCCTCAAACGCCACCCACGTGGCGGTCGCCGAGGTCGACCGAGACACCTACCAGGTCAAGCTTGAGCGCTACATCGTGGTCGAAGACTGTGGACGGATCATCAACCCCATGATCGTTGACGGCCAGGTGCGGGGCGGCGTCGCCCAGGGCATTGGCGCAGCCCTGTACGAGGAGGTCGTGTATGACGAAGCGGGCCAGCTGCTGACCGGCTCCTTGGTCGACTATCTCGTTCCCACCGCCTCAGAACTTCCAGCGGTCGAGGTCTACCATATCGAAACGCCCTCCCCGACCACCTTGGGCGGCTTTCGGGGTATGGGTGAAGGCGGGACGATCGGTGCTCCGGCCGCCCTGGCCAACGCCGTCTCGGACGCCCTTACTCCGCTGGGAATTGAGATAAACGAACTGCCGATCACCCCGCAGCGCTTGTTTGAGCTGGTGCGGGGAAGAAATGATGAAGGCGGATAAGGCTCGGGGCTGGTTCAACCGTTCTGCATCGAGCAATGCCCTGAGTTTTGCCTGCATCCCCGATACTACAGCTTTTTGTCCAGATAGAAACGCATGTACTCGCTGCTGGTTTCAATCTGTCCGGCAAAAGAGCTGAGCATGGTTTCCAGTTCCTGCATCTGAAACGGCCGCCCCAGACAGGTCTCCAGCGTCTGGCGACGAATCACGCACTCGGTCTGTGTCTCAATCTGGATATACGCCGTGTGGTCTTCGATGCGGATGTCCTGGTCAGGATTGTCCTGATGGATGGCCTCAACAGCCGCGTCGGCGATTTCTCCGGCGCTCAGAACCGGGCCAACCGTGTTCTTGCCGGTTTCAGCGCTCATAGGCCGCTCACACTCCAACCTGCCGGAGTTCAACCGGCGACATCGACATAGACGGCGTCGCCCTCAATCTTGATCGGATAGCGCTTCAACTCGCAGTCATCAGGCTCGATACCTCGCCCGGTGAGCACGTCGAACTCCCAGCGGTGCGAGTTGCAGATCAGCACCCGGTGCCCGTCGAACTCCCCGGCCGATAAGGGAAAATTCTGGTGTGGGCACTCGCCCTGTATGGCGATCAGCTCGCTATCCCGGGGGTGGATAAGGACAATCGTGTGTCCGTCACACTCGAACTCGGCGAGATCGCCCTCCCCGACCTCCTCCACACCACACACCCGGATAAATGCCATCGTCTTTTCCCACCCTTCAGGCCGGCCCGACTTCCAGACAAACGCGACAGGCCCGAACGGCTAGGCCGCCGTCCGCTGGGCCCGGATTTCCTCTTCTACCTCGACCAGCTTGTCCTTGCCGAAAAAGAGTTCGTCCCCGACAAAAAAGCTCGGCGCGCCAAATACACCACGGGCCACCGCATCCTCGGTGTTCTCGAGCAGCCGCTGTTTGATCGCCGGCTGCTGTACGCCAGCCATGATGGCACCGGCGGGCAGACCGGACGCGGCCAGCGCTGCCCGCATCACCTCGGCCTCGTCCATCTTCTTGGGCTCGACCCACATGTGGTGATACACGGCGTCAACGTACTGGGCGAAATAGTCCTGGCTCTGGGCAAAAACGGCCCCCCGCATGAGCCGGAGGGTATTGACCGGAAAGTGGGGATTCCTGGTATAGGCGGTAATGGCGTGCTTTTTGAGGAAGCGCCGCGTTTCCAGGGCGTAATACTCGGGCTTATTGGCGATGCCCTTGAGCGACACCGCAGGCGAGACGTTGTTGGTGGCTTTGAACACCCCCCCGAGCAAAATCGGGACATAGGTGAAGGTCGCGCCGGTCCGCGCCTCAATGGCTGGAATCACGAGATGCGCCAGGTAGGCGTTGGGACTGCCAAAATCAAAATGAAACTCAATCCGTGGTGTCATGGCCGGCCTACCTCTTGCGTGCAGCGCGTTTCGCCCTCAGGCTGGGGCAAGACTAAGCCATTTCCCCGCTCCGAGCAACACGGGCGAGACCTGAACGCCGCACGATGCACGCCTCTCGAACTCCCCGGCTGAACGCGCTAGTCTGACGGGAAAAAATAGCGGAGGGACGTATGACAGCAGAGAATGCCGCACTCCAGGAGTTGCTTGATAAAAATGCCTGCCAAGAGGTGTTGATCCGCTATGCGCGGGCGCTTGATTGGGTTGATGAGGAGACGCTGAAAACCGTGTTCTTCCCAGATGCGGAGATCGACTACGGCTTTTTTACCGGCCGGGGAGACGCGTTCATTCCGGTCGTGATTGAGCTGGAACGGGGATTTCTGCGCCGCTGGCACAACAACGGGCCGGCCCTGATCACGCTCAGCGGCGATGTGGCTGAGGCCGAGAGCTATGGCCTGGCCGCGGCCGTCTCTCGGCAGGACGGCCAGACCGTGACCAACGTGTTCGGCGGGCGTTATCTCGACCGCCTGGAACGTCGTGACGGGCAGTGGGGCATTGCCAAACGACAGTACCTGTTGGACTGGCAGCGCTCCTTTGAGATGGACGCGGCAAACGAGGCTGTTCCGGGCTTGCCCTGGCTCGACGGAGCGGACCCCGACCATCCGCTGTACCGCCGCCTGTAGGAGTCGGACATGGCCATCTACCGCGTTGCGGTCGGCGAAGTCGCCCCGGAACTCTCACACGGAAGCCAAGCCTGGACCGATCTGATCCGCGACCTTGAGCGGCTTCGACCAGACCTGTTTGTGCTGAATGAGCTGCCCTTTGGCCCGTGGCTGGCCGCCCGGCCCGGCTATGATCGGGACGCCTGGCGGGCGTGTGTCGCTGCGCATGAAAAAGGGCTAGCGGCCGTCCACGAACTCGGGGTGCCGACCGTCCTGGGCAGCCGCGCCGTCGATCTTGACGGTCGCCGCTGCAACCAGGGTTTTATCTGGCGCCGCGCCACCGGGCTTGAGGCGATCCATACCAAACAGCATCTTCCGCGCTCGCCCGGCTATTGGGAGACGAGTTGGACGCAGCCGGGGTGGCAGCGATTTCAGACTGCCCGCGCCGGGCAGCTGCGGGTCGGCATGCTGATCTGCACCGACATCATGTTCAACGAACACGCCCGGCAGTACGGACGGGACGGGGTTGATCTCATTGTCGTGCCCCGCGCCACGCCCCCCCTGGCCTCGCATCAGTTCGAGGTGGCCTTGCAGATGACCGCGATTGTCTCGGGCTGTTATGTGGCGTCGTCGGACCGTCGGGGAACCGATTCGGCCGGCGAGGCGTTTGCCGGCCACGGCTGCATCATCAATCCGATCGGCCAGACCGTGGCCGCGACCTCGTTTTTCAGCCGGGTGGCGGTGCACGATATTGATACCGATTTCGTGCGCGGTCAGCAGCAGCGCTACCCGTGCAATGTCGTTGACTGAGCGTCACCGACCGTCAGGCTGGGGCGTCACCTTCACCGCAACAAGCGAGCCGGCCTCGACCCGGCCAGCCAAGGGCCGCGCCCAGTAGGTCAACCACGCCGCCCAGTATTTGCGTTTGTAAACAGCGTTCATCCGCTCCAACGTGGGGACATCGGTCACGACGTGTGCCGGTCCGACAAAGGCCGGTTCAGTCGCGTCGCTCAGCCACACCTGAGCCGGACTGCCCCGGCGGATGCGCCGGGCTTTATACGAGTCCGGGGCAGTAATGAAATAGACGGCCTCGCCGTCGTACATGAACCACACCGGAGCCGCCCTGCCCCAGCCGCCGTCGGCGCGCTGGGTGGCGATAGAGACCAGTTTTTGCGTCTCCAGAGCCGTTTTGACCGAATCGCCCAGCTGGCCCGCACCATAGGCTACAACACACACGCTGAGGGTCAGCAGAATACCGAGAAAAATGGGCATGACAGGGACTCCTCCATCCATCGGGAACGGCGCGTCGGCTCCGCATTCAGCTCCGTAAATACGACGCCCCGTTCACGTCAATGATGCTGCCGGTGGCAAAATTGGCCTGACCGGAGGCCAGAAAGGCGACAATCGCGGCCACCTCCTCGGGCTTGCCGACCCGGTTCAGGGGACTCTGAGCCCGAATCGCGTCCCCACGCGGACTGGCCAGAATCGACGCCGACATATCGGTCTCGACAAAACCAGGGGCCACCACATACACGAAGATGTTCTCCGGCGCCAGGGCCTGGGCCAGCGACTGGCTCATGATGTTGAGGGCGGCCTTGCTGGAGGCATAGGCCGGGGACTTGGGCGCCCCCCGGAAGGCGCCCCGAGACGAGATGTTGACGATCTGGCCCCCGCCGTTATCCCGCATATGCCGGGCAGCCCAGAACATCACGTTGGACGGGCCGACCAGATTGGTGTCGAGAGTGCGCTGCCAGACATCGTTCCACACCTCATAGTCAACCCGCAGCACAGGCTGCCACTTGTTAATCGCGGCATTGTTGACCACGATATGCAGGCCGCCCATGTCGGCGGTGATGACACCGACCATGGCCTGGACCGCCGCTGGGTCGGTCAGGTTGGCCTGGACAACACGGTGCGGCCCGCCGGCCAGCGAGGCCAGGGTTTCCTCAGCCGCTGTTCGGTCCTGATTATAGTGAATGGCGATCCGTCCGCCCTGCTGGGCGAGCTGTTGGGCGATAGCGCGGCCGATACCGCGGGACGCGCCGGTGACCAGGGCGACTTTGTCTGTCAGGCTCATGGGGGTGCCTCCGTTTGCGTCTGCGTGCTGGCCCGCAGACTACCGTAGATTCGAGAAGAATTGAATGATATGGCAATCCCATGAACAGCCTGGGAGGAAGCTACAGTATGCAGATGATGTATCGCCTGACACTCGTCCTCAGTCTCGTCGTGTTTGTCTTGTGCGGTTCGCCCCTGGCGCAGGCTGCGGACGACGACCTCGCGGCTCTCAAGGCCAACTTTGAGGCCGAGATGGCCGGCCTCAACACTGGCGATCTGGCCGCCACACTGGCTGAGGCTCACGAGGATATCGTGCTGTTCGGAATTTTCTCGCCTTTTCCTTCAAACGGCAAAAAAGAGTTTGAGCAGGCGGTGACCTCCTACTTCGGCAGCTATGACAAGGCCGAATTTACTCCGGTCTCGCCCCAGTTGACCGCGGTCTCTTGGGGCCACTACCAGTTGGCCGCCACCGCCAAGGGCGGGGAGCAGGCGTCCTACTCGCACGGCCGGTATATCTTTACCCACGTCAAGGTCGATGACACCTGGCTCATTCTGAGCATGCACATCTCGCCGCTCGAACCCTACCGCCAGCCGCCCTTCTAAACCCCGGCGACCTGCGGCTGGGCCTGCCGGTCATGCTCAGCCACTAGGCTGCGGATACACGGAATCAGCTCCTTGCCGAAGGCTTCGGCGTCCTCAAACGGACTGAAGCCCCGAATCAGCACGCCGCCAACGCCGAGGGCGTAGTAGCCGACGATTGCTTCGGCGACCTGTTCGGGGGTACCGACCAGGGCTGTGGTGTTGACCAAGCCGGTCCACAGCCGCTCGTCGTGGACCTCGCCCGCGTCGGCCAGCCGCATCAGGCGGCGACCGAACTCGGCCTCGCTCGTCACCGCCAGCCGCTGGGGCACGCGATCCAATTGAGCCAGAATGTCCCGGGCCTTGTCCCAGGCCGCACCCTCGGTCGGGGCGATGATCGGCCGGAAGGAGATGTTGAAACGCGGCCGGCGCCCATACCGGGCAGCCTCGGCGGTGATGCGGTCCATCATCGTTTGCACCGCCGCGCGGGGTTCGCCGAACAGGGCGTACACATCGCTGTGCTTGGCCCCGACCCGAACGGCAGCATCGGACGCTCCGCCAAAATAGATGGGCGCGTGAGGCTGCTGGAAGGGCCGGATTTCGGAAAAGGCTTTGTCCAGGCGGTAGAAACGCCCGGCAAAGCTGAACGGCTTGTCCGCAGTCCAGACCCGGCGCAGGATGTCGAGATACTCGTCGGTGCGGGCGTAGCGTTCATCGTGGTCCAACCAGTCGCCGTCACGGCGCTGCTCCTTGTCCGCCCCGCCGGAAATGATGTGGAGCCACAGCCGCCCATCGGTCAGGTTATCAAACGTGGCCGCAGTCCGGGCGGCCAGGGTCGGCATGACAAAGCCGGGCCGATGGGCAATCAGGAACCTCAGGCGTTCGGTGTGGGCCGCAGCGTACTGGGCAATCTGGAATCCTTCGGCCGAAGAAGACGTATAGCCGACCAGCACCGCATCAAAGCCGGCGGTCTCATGAGCCTGTGAAAAACGGCGCACATAGTCCCGGTCAATCCCGCCCCCAATGACGTGGACGGTGGCCCGGCCGGTCGGCGGCGCAACGCCTATCATACCCAAAATGTTCATCGGCATCGGTCTTCCTCCGTGATTGCAGTCCGATCAGGGTAGCTCGAACTGGAAGGCGTCCGGGCGGATGGTCAGCACCGGACACCGGGCGGTTCGGATGACTTCCTCAGTCACCCCACCCAGCAGCATATGGGCCAGCCCGGTCCGCCCGTGGGTGCCGATAACGAGCAGGTCGGCCTGCCGCTCCTTGGCCTGCTGCACGATGGCGCTAGCGGCCAAACCGGTGACGGTCCGTCGCTCCCAGGCCAGCTGCTGCAAAAGGGGCAAATCGGACAGAAATGCCTCCCACTCCAGCTCAAGATCCTGAGCCTCGACAACCGGCGGGGGCGGCAGGGCGGGCATATCGGCCCCGGTAGTCGCGGCATAGATGTGCGATACATCAATGGCGTGCAGAAAGATGACCCGCGCGCCGAAGCCGGCGGCCAGGGTCAGGGCTTCCTCGGCCGCTTTCCTGGCCCCAGTCGAAAAATCGGTCGGCACCAGCAATGTTTTGGCCTGGGCGCTGAACGGCGCCTTGGCGATCAGAACCGGCACCATGGCCTTGCGCACCACTCGCTCGCTGGTCCGCCCCAAGCCCGGCTCCTCGCCCTGCCCGCTGCCGCCGACCACAATCAGGTCGGCGTTCCAGGCCCGGCGGGCCACAATCAACTCGACAAACGGTTTTCCGGTATGCACCTCATACTCGACCGACAGGTGTTCCAGCCTGCTGCCGGCGGCAATCGTTTCCAGCGCGGTCCCGGCCTGCTGGGCCAACTCTTCGGGTGAGTAGGGAGCGGTCAGGGGATGGGACAGGCGTTGATACAAATGGGGCGGCTCGACCACATGCACCAGACGCAGAGCAGCCCGGTAGCGGGCGGCCAGCGCTGCGGCCGAGCTGACGGCGACTTCTCCGCCAGCCCTGAAATCGTGACCCACAAGGATGCGGTGGAGTTGTTGCATGGCAGTTCTCCTGTGTTGACTTCTCCGTCGTGCCTGTCTGACCGATAGGACGGCTCGATCATACCACATATGGGACGAGAGTGGACGCGCCTGGCGCTGTTCTTCTTCGAGCCGGCCGTGTCCCCCTTTTGCAACCGACCTGTCCCGCAGCTGGGACACCTCCGGCCACAACACTGCCGGAAGACCGAGAAACCGATGTAGAGACGCAGGTTTGGGTCCAGCCCCGGACGGCGGCGATTGTGGCACGGCCTTTGCGGTATTTGGGGATAGAGGAGGAAAGGCTATGAAACATGTGTACAGCGTGGTCATCCTTGCCCTCAGTCTCGTCCTGTGCTGGACCAGTTCGACAGACGCCCGGTTCTCCTACCCCGAGGCGCCTCCCTATGTCCGCCTGTCCGGAGTCCTGCTGCCGCTCGAAGACCAGCATGATGCCGGGCTGCGCAGCCTGACCGTGTTTGTCCACGGCCAGCTGTGGCGTTTTCAACTCGACGCGGTAGAAGAGGTGACCCAGGGCAACCATGCGCGGCTCGAGCTGCGCGACCTGCTGTGGGGCTCAATCCGGCTGTACGGCTCTCCGGGTCTGATCGCTTCGCTCCAGCACGCCGGCAAGCACCTGACGATTGAGGGCCATCTCCATACCAGGGAACGCCGCCTGCTGGTGACCGCGGCCGAGGAAACCCCGGCGGTCGCCCGCATACACTGAGCCACACCATCCGCCCAGACGCGTCTCCCCTTGGGGATCCTCCCCCGAAAATCCCCCTGCGCTTCCGCGCCTCCCTCTTTTTCCAAAGGGGGATTTTCTCGACGTGAGAGCCGAAATTCGGTGGGCTATTCGGTGGGCCATACTGGGCAACTCTTAGCACTCCCCCCACCGACGCTCGTTGGACGCCGCAGCCCGACTGGAGTATGATCTGGGCAGGCGCCCAGCTACTCAGCGTCGATCAGCTCTGCCGTAGCGCCTGGGTCAGGAAGAATCGGTGGAGAGGAGCCAGCGATGAAAGGACACGCCCGTCAACTCATGGCCGCCCAGGTGGCAACGGCTGCGCCGGACACCAGCCTGGCCGAGGCGGCCCAGGAACTAGCCAGCATCGTGATCAGCGCGCTGCCGGTTGTGGACGGTTCAGGTCAGGTGGTAGGCATCGTTACCGAGAGCGATGTCCTGAACGCCCTGCTCCAGTCGGCATCAGCCGAAACCCCGGTCCGGACGATTATGACCCGGTCGGTCATCACGGTCGATGAGTTTGCCTCGGCCGACAGCGTCGTCCGCCTCCTGCGCCTCAAACAGCTCCACCATCTGCCCGTCACCCGCCAGGGGAGTGTAGTGGGCCTGATCACCCCCCAGGATGTGATCCGCTATTTCGTGGACCACGAGCTGCCGCTGCCGCCGGACGTAGCCTGAAGGCGACGCAGGCGTCTCCCCGACTAGGGTTCGATGGTCAGCCGGGGATGATGACGCCAGAAATAGCCGACCATGACCACGGCCGCGAACAGATTGCCGACCAGAACCGCCGACCACGCCAGGGCGCGCAGCACCGGCTCGGCAAACACCAGGCTGACCACCACAAAGCCCAACTCCAGGACGACAAACAGCAGCACCACCCCGAAGCCGACATGCGGATGATGCTCGGCCAGGTCCAGCAGATACGACACCAGGCCACCGATAGCCATGAAGACAAGGCCGTGCACCCAGGTAAACATCAGGACCATCTCCAGGTCGATGGCAACACTGGAGGCCAGGCCGGCCGTACCTTGGAACAGGGCCAGCCCGAGCACGGTCGGGGTATACAGCGGGCGGCCGCTCAGGCTGTCCACGACCAGGAACCACACCGCAATGGTGACCGCCCCGAGCAGCCCGGCAACCATGCCTTCCTGGGCAAACGTCGTTAGCCCGGTCGCGGACGGGCGCGACACGGCTGGAGTGTGGGTAACATCTGATGTAGCCACGGTGGCCTCCTTTCTGCTGCCTAGCTGTGCTGGATGAAGTCTCTGAGATAGCGGTTCTCAAACTCCGCGGCTTCGAGTTGGGCCTTGACCACGTCGCCAATCGAGATCATCCCGGCCAAACGCTCGCCATCGAGAATGGGCAGGTGTCGAATACGGTTATGGGTCATGATGCCCATGATATACGCCACCTCATCCTCGGGAACGGCGATAATCGGGTTGGAACTCATGATCTCCCGCACCGCCATCTCGCGCATGCCTTCGGGATGGATCGCGCACTCGCGCAGCAGATCACGCTCGGTGAGAATGCCGGCGATCGGGTCGTGGCCGTCAACCACGACCAGGGAGCCGATCCGCAGCTCGATCAAGCGCTCCAGGGCGTCGTGCAGGCTGGCCTCGGCCGGGATGGTCGCCACCGCGCTACCCTTGCTCTCCAGGATGTCTTTCACCTTCATAGGCGCCTCACTCCTCCCCCGAGCCGCAGCTAGGCGGCATGCGACTCAATCACTTCCACGTCCCGCCATGACTGGGAAATATATTCCCACAGGCGGTCCAAGACCTCTCCGAGGTCTTGGGGCGTGTACCAGCCGGCCGGGATGCCCGGTCCGCAGCCCCACACGGCTTTGCCATACCGCTTGGCAATGGCGTAGGCATCCGACCAGGAGTCCGCGGCTTCATCACCGAGCATATCGGCCAACTCTTCGTAGCTCAGCTCTTCCCAGCGGCTCGGACGCTCGTCGTCACCAAACCCGTGATGTTTGAGATGATAGGCCAGATAGTCGCTCAGCGTCTCGAACTCGGTAAAGCGGAGTTCCTCCTGATGACCGTAGCTGTCGGTAAATCGGATAATCAGCATCGCACCTCCCGCAGCACTGTGGATGACCGACTCAGACCGGCTGGGCAAAGGCCGCCACCTGAGGCTGGACGAGCCAGGCGAAATCCGCATAACGCATACGCACAGCGTGGCAGTGCGTCCCGGCGTTGAACACAATCTCCTCGTCCTCGGCCAGCGTCCGATCAACCCACACGTCCAGACCGAACAGATTGCCAAAGGGCGGCTCGGCTCCGGTCTCACAGTAGGGAAACAGCAGCCGGAACTCTTGCTCGCCTTCGAGCCGCACCGACTCGCCGAGCCTGGCCTGCAACTGGCCCAAATTCACCCGGTGAGTGGCCGGCAGTACGGTCATGACCGACCGCTCGCCCTGCTTGACCATCACTACCTTGGCCATATGTTTGCCAGGGATGTGTTGGCAGGCGGCCGTTCGCTGCGCCGAGTAGGCCCGTGGATGGGTCAGCACCCGGTATGGAACGTCATGCGCCTCAAGCACGTCTCGCAGCTTTTGTAGAATTGGCATTGCTGGTCCTCCGTGTCCCGGTCACGAAAAGCACGTCCGCCTATCCAAACCTGTTGCAAGCTGCGTGCCAGGTTGAAAACGGCTATGTGTGACCTCTCGCAGCCCGGTGTGTCCCATTTCCAGGACAGGATGAGCGCCAGCGCGTTGCAAAGCTGGGACACCACGCTATAAGGAGGAGGATGGCCAAGGACAGGAAGACGCGGGCCCGGCCGCCGAGACCAGCCGCTCGGACCCCAGAAGACCGGCCACCATGGGCCTTACCACCGCCAAGCTGGTCCATGAAATCGGCAACCCGCTCAACGGCATGTCCACGACCGTGCAGCTGTTGGAGCGCGATCTGATGAAGCCGGGGCCACCCGACAAGGAGTTGCTCCGCGCGACCGTCCACGACCTGTCGAGCGAGATCAACCGCCTCCGCTCGCTGCTGGTCGAGTTCCGCTCCCTGGCCCGCGCCCATGCGCTCGACCTGCAACCGACCGCGCTGGCCAGCCTCGTCACCGAGCTGCTGGCGGTGGAAACCGTCCAATACGCCGAGCGGGGGATTCAGATCCACAACGAGATTCGGTTCGATCTGCCTCTGGTCATGGGCGACCAGGAGAAGCTCAAGCAGGTCGTGCTCAATCTGTGTCAAAATGCGGTCGAAGCCATGCCGCAGGGCGGCCACCTGACCGTCCGGGCCGGCCAGGCCGACGGCCAGGTCTCACTGGAGGTGGTGGACACGGGGGCCGGTATCCCGGACGGCCTGGATATTTTTGAGCTGTTCACCACCACCAAACCGAGCGGCATGGGGCTGGGGCTGGCCGTGGTACGCCAGATTGTCCTGGCCCACGAGGGGACGATTACCTATACCACCGAGCCGGGTCGGGGGACCGTTTTTCGGCTCAGCCTGCCGGCCTGTCCGCCGGCCACACCAAAGACCAGGAAGAGACGGCCCAGCGCCAAGTCTCCTCCGTCGCCCAGCTGACACGCGTCGGGCAGTCTGGATCAGTCGAGCGCAACCCCGAGCTGATCCATTTTCCGGTACAGCGAGGAGCGGCTGATGCCCAGGAGCTTGGCCGCCCGTACCCGGTCCCGGCCGGCTTCCCGCAGCACGTACTCGATGTGGCTTTTTTCGTAGCTGCGCAGGGCGGCCTTCAGCTCATGGCCCGCTTGGCCGGTATCCCGGCTGAGCGCCTGTCCGCTGGGCAGGTCTTCCGGGCTCAACCACTCGTCATTGCCCAGAATCATGGCCCGTTCCAGAACGTTCTCCAGCTCACGCACATTGCCCTTCCAGGGTGCGGCCAGGAGCAGCTGCATGGCCTCGTGGGTCACCCCTCTACAGTTTGTCTTCATTTCGAGGTTGTGGCGCTGAATCAGATGCTCAACCAGGAGAGGGATATCGTCCCGCCGTTCCCGCAGCGGCGGGACCGGAATGCCGACCACATTCAGGCGATAGAACAGGTCTGCGCGAAAGCGGCCGGCCTCAATCTCTTTTTCGAGATCCCGATTGCTGGCGGCCAAGATACGCACGTCGACCTGTATGGGCGTGGTTGCCCCGAGCGGCAAGACCTCCTTACGCTCTATGACTCGCAGCAGCTTGGGTTGCAGGGTGAGGGGCAGTTCGCCGATCTCGTCCAGGAAAATCGTGCCCCCCCGGGCCTTGCGAAACAGGCCGTCCTGGGCGCTCAGGGCGCCCGTGAAGGCGCCCTTGGTATGACCGAACAGCTGGCTCTCCAACAGCGTGTCCGGGATGGCGCTACAGTTCACGGGCAGAAAGACCTTGTCCTGGCGCAGGCTCTCGGCATGAATCGCCCGGGCGACGAGTTCCTTGCCCACCCCGCTCTCGCCGGTGATCAGGACCGTGCTGGCCGTAGCCGCCACCTTGCTGATCAGCTTCAGCACTGCGCGCATGGCCGGGCTCTCGCCAACCATGCCGCTGGGGTCGATATGGCGGTTGACCTCGCGCCGCAACATCTGGTTTTCCCAAGCCAGGCTCTTGTGCTCCATCAACAGATGGACCTTGCGCAGCAAGTCATCAAACACAATCGGCTTGAGCAGATAGTCCTGGGCGCCGAGTTGCAGGGCGGCTACTGCGGTATCAACCGACGCATGGGCGGTCATGATCGCCACAAAGGTCTGGGGCGCGACCTCCCGTACGCGTCGGAGCACGGCCAAGCCGTCGGCACCGGGCATGCGGAGATCGGTCAGCACCAGGTCGAAGTCACGCTCATCAATGGCGACCAGCGCCGCCCGTCCGTCGGTCACTTCGTGGACCCGGTAGCCTTCTTCGTGCAAGACCCGGCAGATATTCTTGCGCGGGATGGTTTCGTCTTCGGCCACAAGAATCGTTCCCGTCATGGCACAACTTTTGACACACCCCGCCCCAGTCCGAAAGAGGGACAGGCGTGTCATATACTGTGCCTGTGAAATCGAGACGACACTTTCACCCGCGCCAACAATCGGCTACAAAGACCCGAGCCCGCACGAGAGAAACCATGGCCCCAGCCTCCCTCGCCCAGTCGCTTCCCCTGCGTATTCGGAGATTGAGCGATCTCGCCGCCAACCTGTGGTGGAGCTGGTATCCGGAAGCTGTGGAATTGTTCTCGACGATTGATACGGGACTGTGGCAGACGAGCGTCTCCAGCGGCACGCCCAATCCGGTCACACTGCTCCACGCTGTCGCCCCCCGGCGCCTGCGCAGCCTGGCCCGCGACCCCGACTTTCTTGCACGCTATGACACGGTCCTGCGGGCATTTGATGCGGCACTATCGGCCTCCCCCCACCCTGCCCCGGAGTTCAGGCAGGCGCCCATCGCCTATTTCTCGGCCGAGTTCGGCCTGCACGGCTCGTTGCCCATTTACAGCGGCGGCCTGGGCGTGCTGGCCGGCGATCACTGCAAGGAGGCGAGCGATCTCGGCCTGCCCCTGGTCGGCGTCGGGCTGCTGTATGGCCAGGGCTATTTTCACCAACGCCTGTCCCCGGACGGACGCCAGGAAACGCGCTACACCGAGCTTGAGCGGAGCGTGGCTCCCGTCAGTCCAGTCCTGACGCCCGAGGGGACACAGCGTCAGGTACGGGTGCGCATCGCATCCCATGACGTATACCTGGCCGTGTGGCAGCTCCGGCTGGGCCGCATCTGCCTGTATCTGCTGGATAGCGATGTGGAGGCCAATGCGGCTGAGGACCGTGTCCTGTCAGCCCGCCTGTACGGCGGCGATCAGGAGACGCGGCTGCGCCAGGAGATTGTGCTCGGCATTGGCGGGGTACGCGCGCTGCGCGCCCTGGGCATTGCCCCGCGCGTGTGGCACCTGAACGAGGGCCACGCCGCCCTGGTCCTGATTGAGCGCCTGCGCGAACTCGTGGGTGAGGGATTCTCCTTCAACGAGACGCTGGCCCGGGTCCGGGCCAGCAGCGTGTTTACCACCCACACACCTGTTCCGGCCGGTCACGATGCGTTTCCTTTTGACCTGGTTGAGCACTGCCTGCCGGCCTGGTGGGAGGAGCTGGGAGTTGACCGGGAGCGTTTTTTTGACTTGGCCCGCTATGGGCGACAGGCCGACGAACGCTTCCATATGACCGTCCTGGCCCTACGCCTGTCCGGCCGGCGAAATGCCGTCAGCCACATCCATGCGACGGTCTCCCACCGCATGTGGCGCTCGGTCTGGCCAGAGGCCAACCCCGATCAGATACCGATCAGCGCAATCACCAACGGGGTGCATGTGCCGACCTGGCTGGCCCCTGAACTCGGCCGCCTGTTCGCCCGGCATCTCGGCTCGGACTGGCTGGCCAGCCACGACGATCCACAACTGTGGCGGCGTATCGCAGATATCCCGGACGAAGACCTGTGGGCGGTCCACCTGCGGCTCAAACACGAACTGATCCGGTTTCTGCGCGAACGGGCACGCCAGCTGTGGCGCGAGCACGGCCGCGACGCCGTTCAGGTCTTGGCCGCAGGCGGCTTGCTCGACCCGGACGTTCTGACGATCGGTTTTGCCCGGCGCTTTGCCACCTATAAGCGGGCCACCCTCCTGCTCAACGATCTCGCCCGTCTGCACGCCCTGCTGGGCGCGACAGACCAGCCGGTCCAGATCATTTTTGCCGGCAAGGCTCATCCGGCCGATGAACCCGGCCAAGCCCTGATTCAACAGGTGTATGCCGCAGCCTGCGACCACAGGCTTGGCGGGCGGATCGCGTTTGTCGAGGACTACGATATGCACATCGCCCAGTTCCTGGTCCGCGGCGTCGATGTGTGGCTCAATAATCCGGTCTCCCCAGAGGAAGCCTGTGGTACCAGCGGCGAAAAAGCCGCCCTCAACGGCATCCCGAACCTCAGCATTGCCGATGGCTGGTGGAGCGAGGCCCATAACGGCAAAAACGGCTGGATCGTCCAGCCGGCAGACGTAGGGCTGTCTGACGCAGACCGGGATGAGGTCGAGGCGAATGCCTTCTACGAGCTGTTGACAGAAGAAATCGTGCCGCTCTTTTATGAGCGGCACGCCGGGGGCATCCCGCGCGGCTGGCTGCGGGTGATGAAGGCAACCCTGGCATCCATCCCCCCCCGGTTTTCGGCTCGGCGTATGCTGAAAGAGTATATTGAGCGGCTGTATCTGCCGGCCGCACGGTCGGTCTGAGATTAACGGCCCCTGGCACCCGTCGTGTTGGGAATGGTCTTGCCCGTGCGCAGGCTGTGGACCCGGCGCGTCAACTCCAGCAGCCGGGGCATTTGATTGAAGGTCTCCAAGCCGTAGCGGGCCTGGCGGCGCCAGTTCGGCCGCTCCTGGCCGGTCCCGGGCATATTCTGGCGCTGCGTTTCCCCCCACCCGTCTTCCAGGTTGATGAGGACGAGTTGGGCAGGACTGGCGGCCAGATACGAGACACACCCCGCGTAGACGGTCTGCAGATCAGGTGCCTGGTCCTCCAGCCAGCCGTGCTGTGTCAGAAACGCCACCAGCGCCCGCTTGCGGTCCTCGTGCTCGCTCTCGGCCTCGGCGAGGTCGGCGAGTTCCAGGAATCCGCACTCAACCCGCTCGCGTCCCTCCATCCCCCGCCAAAACGCGGCAAACGGCGCGCTGTCGTGGGTGTTCAGACTGGCAAGCGCACGAGCCGGCATACGCCTCGGCACGGCGAACTGCAACACCTGGCTGCGCAGAATCCCGTGCCGGGCCATGGCGGGTCTGACCGAGGACGGAACCGTGCCGAGGTCCTCGCCAACCAGAACGGTCCGATTGCGGTGCGATTCGAGACTCAACACGGCGTACCACTCCTCAGCCGGATAGCCGACGTAGACGCCCTGGCGCGGCTCATAGCCGTGTGGCACCCAAAAGAGTCGGTGCAGGCTCATGACGTGGTCGAGACGCAAAATCCCGGCGTGGCGCAGATGGTGGCGCAGGTAGGCTCTGACGTAGCCATACGCCCGGGCACGGCTTGTGTCGGGATGCAGCGGCGGAAAGCCCCAATTCTGTCCGCCGGCAAAAAAGTTGTCGGGTGGCGCACCGCTCGACACCGCGCCGACAAAAAGCTCGCGTTCCTTCCACACATCATAGCCCCAGCCGTGCACTCCGAGAGGCAGGTCGAGATACAGCCCGGGCCCGTGCTTGCGCGCCTTGTCGGCCACCGCCCGCATCTGCTCGTGGGCCAGCCACTGGACATAGCGATGATAGTTCGTGCGGTCCTGGGGAACCGCGTCGTGTCTGATGCGCCCGTCCCGGAGCGGTTGGGGCCAGTCTGGCCACGGCGCGCCAAAGTGCTCACCGGCCGCACGGAAGCGCGCGTAGTCGTCCAGCTCGGGCTGGGAGGCGGCAAACTCGGCAAAAGCTGCCTGGCGCAGTGACGGCCGGGCGAAGAAATGCCGGGCGAGCATTTCGAGCAGACGCCGCTTGAGCGCCATCTGGCGACGATAGTCAAGCTGCGAGGCGTGTCGGAGGGCGGCGACTTCAGCCTGCACGTCCGTCGAGGTGAACAGGGCGCGGGCGGCCTGGCAGGCATGCAGTTCGGGAATGCGTCGGATATTGAGGTACAACTCGTTCCAGAACACACGGCTGACCGGGGCGTAGGGACTGGGCTCGAACGGCTCGCCGTCGTGGCCCAGAAAAGCGGCCAGCAGCGGCAGCGTGGCCACACTCCCCCCACCCTGCTCCGCCGTCCACGTCACCAGGGCGTCGAGGTCCGAAAAATCACCTCCGCCCCAGCTCGTGTTCGAGTGCAGGGCGTACAGGGGCAGGAAGACCCCCCACGCCTTCTCCTTCAGGCCGTAGGCTTTTTGCGGCGCACTCAAGACCAGACACGACGCCCGCTCCCCGATCCCTTCGAGTTGCAGCGTATGAAAGCCAAAGGGCAGGCGCTCGGGCAGCCGGAGGTGTCTCACCCCATAGCCCTGGCCCTCGACCGTCTGGTGCCCGACCAGGGGCAGCTCGCCCACCCGGACGGTTCGGGATCGCGCCCGCCCATTCTCCAGGCTGAGACGGTACGCAAGCGTACGCTGCTCATCGAGGCTGGCCGGAAGCCGCAGTTCCAGCGCCGGAGCCACGCCCTGCCAGGCAACACACACCTGCGGACAGACCCGCCTCCACAACTCCTGACGGCGCTCGCGCAGGGCGTCCGGCACGTTCCGGAGCGTTTCAACCCTGGCTCCCAGGGCCCGCAGAACGGCCAGCAGCGCCTCCGGCTCGGCCCGTTGGCGTTGCCCCCAGAAGTCGGTATAGGCCGTCTGGACATCGTACAGGCGGGCCAACTCAAGGAGCTGTCTCCTATGGCTTGCCATCGATCTCATACCTGCCGCAGGACAAGAGCGCTGCGCGGCGCTATGGCCAACATCCGCCGACCTCCATCCAGCGCCAGCCCCGCCCGGTCACCCCACACGACCTGCCACGCGGCAACCTGCCCATCAGCCTCAAGGAAAGCCAGGTCGAGCCGGCGGGTTTGCCCGGCGACATTGAGGGCAACGACGAGGCTTTCGGCCTCCAGGCTTCTCTGGAACATATACACCCCGTCCGCAGCGTAGCGCCGGGCGAAGCTGCCGTGGCGCAGGGCGGGAAACCGGCGGCGGAGGGCGATACAGTCTTTGACATGCCCGCGCAGACCGTGATCCCAGACATCCGGGTCCCAGGCAAAGGCTTTGCGACAGTCCGGGTCGGGTCCGCCCTGCAGGCCGATTTCGTCGCCATAGTACACGCACGGCACGCCCGGCAGCGTACACACAAACAGCCAGGCCAGGCGCAGGGCGGTCTGGTCTCCGCCCACGCTGGTGAGAAACCGGGCTGTATCGTGGCTGTCCAGGAGGTTGAGCTGAGACGCCGTCACGGCCGGTTCATACCGGTCGAGCAGGGCATCAATCCGGTCGGCAAATGCCTGGCAGTCGAGGCAGCCGACCTGGCGGAAGCCCAAGGGTTGACGGGCCTGGCTCAGGTCGAGCTGCTCGCCGCCAAAAAATCCCAGACAGGCCGCCGCCAGCGGGTAGTTGGTGACCGCGTCGAACTGATCGCCCTGCAACCAGGGCTGAGCCTCGTGCCAGATTTCACCGACCAGATACGCTTCAGGGTTACGCGCTTTGACCCGTTGGCGGAACTCCTGCCAGAAGGTCTCGTCCTTGATCTCAGCCGCAACATCCAGACGCCAGCCGTCGATACCGAACTCAATCCAGTGAGTGGCTACACTCCACAGAAACTCGCGCACCGCAGGCGTGTCAATGTTGAACTTGGGCAGGGCCGGCAGGTCCCACCAGGCCTGATAGCCAAGGGCTTTCCGGCTGCCGACGCCCTGCTTCAGGGCGTTGCGGGCCACAAGGTCAGGATAGGCGGCAAAGTGGCGTTTGCCCGTCAGGCGATCCGGGTCGAAGTGGAACCAGTCCACATAGGGCGAGGCTGCGCCGTTCTCCAGGGTATGATGAAACTGCCACAATCCTCGACCAGCGTGGTGAAACACGCCGTCGAGCACGATGCGGATATCGCGCGCGTGCGCCTGGTCGAGCAGCTCCCGGAAAGCCGGAGTGCCGCCCAGCAGCGGATCGACCCTGAAATAGTCGTAGGTATGGTAGCGGTGGTTTGCCGCCGAGGAAAAAATCGGGTTGAGATACAGGGCGTTGATCCCCAGGTCGGCCAGGTAGTCGAGGTGTTCGGTCACCCCGAACAGGTCTCCGCCCTGAAAACCGAACACGGTCGGCGGACTGCCCCAGGCTTCCAGCGTGTCAGGCTTGGCCAGACGGGCGGAGCGGGCAAAACGGTCTGGAAAAATCTGGTAGAAGACCGCGTCTGTGACCCAGCCGGGTGTAGAGGCTGGCATACGACTCCTTTCCGACAGCCGCCTTCCCCGAGCCTGTAACAGAAAATCGAGGCTTACAGCAAATTGAACTGTTTGAGCACCTTGGCGACTTCGGGATTGCGTTGACCCAAGGCTCGCAAGGCATCGAGTAGAGCCTCCAAGCGCTGGCGGTTGCGGCTCAGGTCCTCGCTCAGACCCGTGACTGTCCGCTCCAACGGCCGCAGCATCGTCCGTCGGTCCCACAAGGCAAAGCCGATGATGGCTACCACCAGCGCGCTAAAGGCGCCCAGCAGGGCCAGGGTCAGGCGAAACTGACAGGCGAACTGCTCATTCATATCTTCCCGCAGCTGCTGATTCTGCCGGTTCATGTCCTCACGGAGCTGCTGATTCTGCTGATTCATGTCGGCCCGCAGCTGGCCCATGTCCTCACGGAGCTGCTGATTCTGCTGATTCATGTCGGCCCGCAGTTGTTGGATGTCGGCCCGTAGCCCTTGCAGCCCCTCGTCCAGGCGGGTTTCGAGCCGCGTCAACCGCTCGGCAATCTCGCGGTCGGTCAAGGCCGGCGCCGCCTCGACCGCCCACACCGGGCTGGGCAGGAGCAGCACGGCCACAACCCAACACAGAAAGGACTTTCTCATGGGAGCATACAAGGCCGGACAGTCGGGAAAGTCAAGCCGGAAAGAGGCGGCGATCCCACCACACCGGGGTCTCCAGCCCAACCGTCAGGCTGCTGAAGTCCGCATGGCGGGTGTTGATGACGACATTGCGTTCCATCCGCGCGACCACAGAAGGGACAAGCAGGATGGCGCTGCGATTGTCCACATACCACTGATGGCCAAAGCGGCGGGCCGCAACCCCGCTCGGCGCAGACCAGTCCGGGATGATATCGGCCGTCACAAGCTCGTAGCTGGTCCCCGTGGGAATGGTGATCTCAATGAAATGTTGGTTCGGCGGCAGCGCGCCGTTCCAGTGCACCAGCTTTTCCAGCAGGGCCGTCGAATAGTGCTCGGACGCATAGATCACGGCAGCCCCGGCTTCGTGCCACCTGCCGGAGGTGCGTTTTGCGCCTTCCGTACTCCACACCGGAAACTGCCCTGCGGGATCGCCGATCCGATACGTCCGCATCGGTTCCGGCAGGGTGCGTGGCCGCATCACAGGGCGATGCCGGCCTCGGCTCGACGCAGGAGGTTCAGGACCGCGTCAGCTCCGGCCGAACTGGACCGCGCCATATCGAAAGGCGTCTCCCCGTCCAGCAGAGGATGAGGCCGGTGCAGGAATGTGTCGATGGCCTGCCAGTCCCCGTGATAGGCGCGGCCGACCGCATCAACGACACGCCCCATTTCATACAGCCGCTCGCTCAGCTCCCTGGAGAGCCTTTTGTTGGCTTTGCGCACCCGCCTGAGCGTTGCCTCGGGGATAACGGGTCCGACCACCCGGTGCCTGCCAAGTACCTCGGCCAGGGCCACAGCTGCCCCTGGAAGCAGGCCGGCATCAATGCGTCGTGCCAGTTGCACATCGCTCAGGATGTCCGGGCCATCAATCGCCAGAAGTCTGGCGACCCGCGTGGCTTCACTTGCCGGCAGCTCCGCCGGGTCGGCATAGGCTTGGAGGTTCATCGACATTTCCCCTGAATACAAACGTCATATGACGACCGTATAGCACTCATTTGACGCCAGCAAGTGCGTATCACCTGTCATCCGCTTCCAGGCTGGGTAAAAGTCATATTGAGATAGTGGAGCTGCTCGGGAGATAGACGCCAGCCGGAGGCCTGACAGTTCTCCATGATACGCGCCGTGCTGTTCGACTTGGGAATTACGACGACGTTGGGATGCGAGGTACACCAGTTGAGGGCGACCTGGGCGGGTGTCTTGCGGCTGAAGGCCGCGACCTGCTCCACAGCCCGCATGCGCCAGTCGTGGGGGAACACAGCCGGGGTGGCCAGCCGGCCGTCGTCCAGGGGCGTGTAGGCGATAATCGTGATGTGCTGCTCCAGACAGTAGGGCAGCAGGTCGGCTTCAATGGCGCGCCGATTCAGATTGTACAGGACCTGGTTTGCCACAATGGGTGTATTGCGCAGGCTGGCCTGGGCGGCTTGCAGCTGGTCCAGCGAAAAATTACTCACCCCGATATGTTTCACCAGCCCGTCATCGACCAGCGACTCCATCGCCCGCATGGTGTCCTGAATGGGCACCCCAGGGTTGGGCCAGTGTACCTGGTAGAGGTCGAGGCTGTCCGTATCCAGACGGCGCAGACTGGCCTCTGCCGCTCGCCGCAAGTCGTCGTAATGGAGGTGATTGCCCGACACCTTGGTCGCCAGCACAACCCGGTCGCGCAGGCCCCTGATGGCCTGGCCGACGACTTCTTCGGTGCCGTATATTTCTGCGGTATCAATGAGAAACGCGCCCAGTTCGATGCCGGTCCGCAGCGGCTCGACCCCGCCACTATACCGCCATACCCCCAGCCCGATCTCCGGAATCATCACATCGGTATTGCCCAGCGCTTTGTGTTCCATGTGTCTGCTCCCTGTCCGTCCGGCGGGCATCACAGAGGACGCGTCTCGCCCCGCTCCAGCACCACCAAGCCCGAGGGGTCACGAAAATAGCGACGCTCATCCGTCCCGGTCCCTCCCCCGATCACCGCGCCGGCCGGAACGCTGTGAAACCGATCAACAATGGCGCCCTTGAGTTTCACGCCCGCTCCAATCTCGGCCCGGTCCATGATGATCGACTCCTCAATCTCCGCGCCCTTGCCGATCCGCACGCCGCTGCCGATCACAGACCGGACGATACGCCCGCCTTCCAGCTGAGAGCCCTCGCCAACCAGGGTGTCTCGGACCTCCCCGCCGTAAAAACGGGTCGGCGGACCGTCATAGATGGTGCCGAACACCGGCCAGTGCGGATTGTGCAAATCAAAGGCCGGCGTCTCGCCCAGCAGATCCATATGCGCCTCCCAATACGCCCGCAGAGTGCCCACATCGCGCCAGTAGGCGCGTTCCTCGCCCGGTTTGACGCCGGGGATTTCGTTTTCCAGAAAATCGTAGGCCAAGACCTGCTGGCGCGGAAACAGCTCGGGAATGATCGTCCGCCCGAAGTCGTGCTCGGTACTCCGGCGCGAGTCTTCCAGCAAGGTCCTGACCAGCAGGTCGGTGTTAAACACATAGTTACCCATCGAGGCATAAACACGGTCGGAATCCCCGGGCATGGGTTTCGGGTGGGACGGCTTCTCCTCAAAGCCGATGATGCGCCGTTTCTGATCGACCTCGATCACCCCGAAGCTGCCGGCCTCGGACACTGGAACGGGCAGTGCCGCAACCGTCGCCTCGGCCGCGTGCTCAAGGTGAAAGGCGACCATCTGGTTGAGGTCCATGCGGTAAATATGATCGGCCCCAAACACGGCGATCAGATCGGGACGAAAGTCCTGGATCAGGTTGAGGTTTTGATACACGGCGTCGGCCGTGCCCTGGTACCAGTCTTCCCCCCACCGCATCTGGGGCGGCACGACCGTAATAAAGGTCTCTTTGAGGCCGCCGCCGATGCGCCAGCGCCAGGTCGAGCGCAGATGCTCAATCAGCGATTGCGACTTGTACTGGACCAGGATGTAGACCGAAAAAATACCCGAATTGATGAAGTTGGACAGCACGAAGTCGACAATCCGGTGCTTTCCGGCAAACGGAACGGCAGGCTTGCTGCGGGATTTCGTCAACGGGAACAAGCGCTCGCCCTTGCCGCCGGCCATAATCATGCCCAGCAGGCGCAGTCTGCGCACAGTCTGCCTCCTATCGGAACATCACCTGTTCCAGAGCCGGGAACAGAAAATTCTGCTGCTCCCGGTCGGCCAAAAAGCGCTCCTGTTCGGCCTCCAGCCGCCCCTGCTGGCGCACCGAGCGGGCGAGCTGCAGGAGGCGTTTCAGATCGGTCGAATGGATCAGGAAACGCTGCTCGGCGTAGTCACGAGCCGTTTGGGTGGTGATGAGAAACGGCCAGTCCGAGGCCTGCATCAGCAGGAGTTCTTTGCCGGCTTGGCACAGCACACGGCCGAGCGGTCCCTTGCGGTCTGCCTCGCGCGTTGCCTGCATGGCATCCCAAAACTGAAACTCCCCGTCGTACAGTCGCTCCCAGACCCAGGCGGTGTCTTTATTCAGCCAGGTCCGGTGGTCTCCACCCTCCCCCCACGAGCCTTCAGGAAGGCTGACGGTCCGGGCCGGGGGGTAGCGGTCGAGGGCCGCGCTACAGGTGAGCGGGACGATACGGTGGCGGTCCAGTTCCGGGTAGAGGGCCTCCAGCCACTGCGGCCCCTCGTGCCACCAGTGACCGAGCAGCTCGGCATCGTAGGCGGCGCAGGTCAGGCCGGCCGGCCCGGCTTCGGTCGCGGCCAGCTGGCCGGCAAAATGGCGCGCATGCGCCCGGGCCTGGGCTCGGGCACGCGTGGGCGTGTAGACCTGCTTGCGGTCCAGTTCGGCCCGCTCCTCGCTCACCCGCCACAGCTTGAGGCCGCCCGGGTCGTGCTGCTTATGGAAGTCCAGGTACCACGGGTCGCCCGGGTAGCCCACCTCTCGACTCCACACCAGGCGGCTGCTATCGGGGTCGCGCAGCAAAGCCTTGGCCGTCCCCGTCCCACTCCGCGAGGCGACCCGGTAGGTTTGATGCGGCGAGAGCGGGACTGCCGGGCGCCCGCCTGCCCAGCCGGGCGGCTCCGTCACCAGCGCGGGGTCGGCGCGGTAGGGGAGACTGGGGAAGACGCCCTGAACGGACTGCCCGTCAACACAGAAAAACGCCAGGCCGCACGCCGCCACGTGCTCCTCAAGCCCCCGCCGCAGCGAGCGGTGGTGTTGGCGGTTGACGCCAACCGGCGGAAGCCAGTGATAGCGTGGACGATAGCCGCATTCCGGCAGCCACATCCCGGCCGGACGACGGCCAAAGTGCGTTTCGTGGCTGACGGTCGCCAGCCGCAGCTGCAGGCGAACGCTCTGCTCGCGGGCAAGCAGGGGCAGATAGCCGTGGGTCGCCGCCGAGGTCATGAGTTCGACGTGGCCGTCTTCCATCAGGCTCCGAAAGGCGGCCAACAGATCGCCGTCAAGAGCCCGCCACTGCGCGAGCCGGGCGCGGTAAAACTCCTCCCAGTAATCCACCAGATCGGCGGTGTCGGCCTGGCCCTCGGACTGAAAATGCCGGCGGGTATCGGCGCACGCCCGCAAACGGGTATCGAGAAAGAACTCGAGTTCGGCTTGCAGGAGGGGGCTGGCCAGCTGTTCGCACAGGACCGGCGAAAAACTCAGGGTCAGCTGGGGCGAGGTGCCGCGCTCAACCAGCGAGCGGAGCGTGTCCAGGAGCGGCAAGTAGCATTCGGTCACCGCTTCACACAGCCAGTCGCTGCCGTGCGGCCAGCGCTCATGACCCAGCACAAACGGTTGGTGGGCGTACAGGACGAGAGCCAGGGCCCTGGACGGGTCTGAAGCCATAGGTCTAGCCCGGGGCGACCGCTGCCTGTCGGGCGCTGACAAGCTCCTGGTACAGGTCGAGATAGCGGCGCGCCGAGCGTGTCCAGGAAAAATCCTGGGCCATGCCCCGGCGCATCAGCCCATGCCAGGCGGCCGGGTCGGCAAAAGTCGTCAGCGCCTCCCGCACGGCCCGGGTCAGCGCCTGGGGGCTGGCATCTTCGAACACAAAGCCGGTGCCCTGTCCGCTGTTGGCGTCAAAGGGGCTCACCGTGTCGCGCAGCCCGCCGGTCGCCCGCACAATCGGCACCGTGCCGTAGCGCAGGCTGTAGAGCTGATTCAGGCCGCACGGCTCATAGCGCGACGGCATCAGAAAACAGTCGCTGCCGGCTTCAATCTGGTGGGCCAGGGCTTCGTCAAAACCGATCCGCACCCCGACCCGCCCGGGATGCGCCCGGGCCCGCTGGGTCAGCAGTGTCTCGTAGCGCGACTCTCCCGAGCCCAGGATGACCAGGCGGCAGTCCAGCTCCAGCAAGGCATCAAGCGCGCCGGCCACCAGGTCAATGCCCTTCTGGTCAACCAGCCGGGTCACCATGCCCAGCAGCGGCATGTCCGGCTCGTCGGACATGCCGTACTCGCCCAACACGGCACGCTTGCACACCGCCTTGCCGCTCAGGTCTTCGGCGGTGTACTGCGCAGCGATCAGGGGGTCAGTTTCCGGGTTCCAGACCGCGTAGTCCGCCCCGTTCACAATACCGACCAGAGCCGAGCGGCGAGCCCGAATACAACCGTCCAGACCAAAGCCAAGGACCGGGTTACCAATCTCGTCGGCATAGCTGGGACTGACGGTCGTCAGCCGGTCGGCATAGTACAGTCCCGACTTCATGAAGTTGAGGGAGCCGTAAAACTCCAGCCCCTCGGGCTGAAACAGAAACGGAGGCAGGCCGGTCAGGCCAAACGCCCAGTTAGGGAAGACACCCTGATAGGCAAAGTTATGGATGGTGAAGACGCTGGCCGCCTGCCTGCTGCGCGCGTCCAGGCCGGGCAGAAAGCGCACCAAGGCCGGAATCAGGCCGGTATGCCAGTCGTGGCAGTGAAAGACCTGGGGAAACCAGCCCAGCCGCTCGACCAGGGCCAGGACGGCCCGGGAAAAGAAGGTGAAGCGCAGCGCATTGTCGGGATAGTCGCCGTTCCCGTTGCCATACAGGCCGGGCCGGGCAAAAAAGTCGTCCTGCTCAACGGCGTACACCGGCACCCGGGCAGCCCCCCCGTCCGGCTCGGGCAGGTGGGTCTGCCACACCCGCGCCAGCCGCGGGCCGATGACCAGTGGGACCTGGAGGTCTGATACGCGTTCGGTCAGCGGGAAGTCTCCGTCGCGCAGGCTTTGATACCGCGGCATGACAATGCGGACATCATGCCCCAGCCCGGCCAAGACCTGGGGCAAGGCGCCGTTCACATCGCCCAAGCCGCCGGTCCGGGCAAACGGAGCAACTTCGGCGCTGATGAACAGGATACGGAGAGTTGCGTCCACGTGGCATTCCTCGGTACGGGGTTTGGTAATCGAACGCAGGCGGTCATGTGCGGCCGATCTGCTTCGGCCCGGCCATTCTGTCGCGCAGGAGCGAGGTCGGGATGGCCGGCAATGTGGTAATCCGCACCGTTCCGCGCGAACTCAGATCAATCGACAGGTGGGCGATGGTTTCGTTATCCGGGGCCTCGACGATGGTGACAAAATCATAGCTGCCGAGCGTGGCGTACTGGCCAATGACAGTGCAGCCGAATTCGGCAATCTCGGAGTTCACCTCTTCGATGCGTTCAGGATTATTATGGAGCGTCTGGCTGCCTTCCGGGGTCAGGGTGCTCAGCAAGATGTATACGGGCATGGCCTCCTCCTCGGGTCTGGTGGCATTTCAGTGGCGCGTCTCTTCGGGCCGAACGAGAACCGGGGTGACGAGATGGCCTGCGGCACGGTCCAGGTCGCGCTCCTGCGCGGCGCGGAAGGTCGCGGCCGGCGACTCGCAGCGCAGGCACTGTTGGTAGGCCGAGGCGTACAGCGCCTGTTCCGCCGGGCTGAGTTCATAGCGCCGGGTCAGATAGGCGAGCTGTCGGTCGCTCTCCTGTGTTTCGGCCCACGTCATGGCGTAGTGCACCCAGCCACACTGTGGGCAGGCGAGGAGGCGTCTGTCAATGAAACGGGAGGGCGAACCCTGCCCGCTGTCGTCCGCAGCCATAGGCTCTCAGTCGAGGCTCACCCGGAAGTTGTGGCCGTTGTCGGTGATCCACATGGCAAAATCATCTTCGGGCAAGGGGGAATTTGTCCGCAACAACTGGTAGCGATACTCGACCTGCGCGCCGCGCGGTCCCCACACCTTGCCGACATACCGGCGGGGCAGAGGGACGGTCTGAATCAGCTCGTAGATCGCGTCATCGGCCAGGCCTTCCCCCTCACGATCATGCCCGGCTCGGTCGGGCAGGGTTTGCAGATGCAGTCCTTCGAGATTGGCCTGGGTCCAGTTAGGGGCGTTCCAGCTGTCCACGCCCCACAGCAGCCGGACTTCGGTGATGCGCCCCTCTTGGTCGAGATAGTCGATTTCGCGCGAGACGATTTCTTCGCTGAACACCTCGGACAGCTGCTCCTGCCCGCTTTGGACATACATGAAGCGGTGGTGCAGAAGAAACGAGTCCTTGTCGTGGAAATAGCGGGGCGGCTCAATAACGGCCTGACGCATCTTGGGGTCGGTGTTGGGGACGACCCGCATCACCTCGGTCTCTTCCGTTCCGTCCCAGGTAGCGGCTTCTCCCAGTGCCGACCAGGTGTAGCGGACCGCGACCATCTGGATGCTCGGATCCTGATCGGTCCACACCTTGGTGAGTTGAAACATGGACCTCCTCCTTAGTCGGTCTTCATGATCGTCGCATCTGAGAGGCTCCGCTGGACTTCGTAGCTGCGGACAGTCGGCCGCCCCATGAAAAGCGGCGTAATCTTGGTGAACAGGTCGCGGGCCACCTCGCCGTCGGCGTAGGCGGCCAAGTCCTCTTTCGTCGCCCAGGTACTGATGCCGACAATCTCGTTGCCGTTTTGCAACAGCTGGGCCAGCAGGCAGCCGGACAGCGCCTTGGCCCGCCCGACGAATTCGGTCAGCAGGGCGATTGCCTCAGCTTCTTTGCCCGGTTGAACCGTTCCATAAAAGAGCCGTGTAAACATGGCGTTTCCCTCTACAGGACATGCACATTGTTGCCCCAGTAGTCTTCCCACCGCTCGGCTTTGTTGGGCGTCCACATGCCGCCCACATGCCAGCTCTGCACCACCTCGGCGCCCCGCGGGCCGCGGATCTTGCCCACAAAGCGGCGCGGCAGGGACAGCGTCTTCAGCATGTCGGCGCGCTGTTCCGAGAAGGCTTCCATGTCCTCCGCGCCGTAAAACTTGTACGACAGATAGGGGCTGTCCTCACCGTACTTTTCGATGAATTCGGGGACTTCGGTCGGCTGATACTGCGGCGCGTCCCAGTCGTAGATACTCCAGTAGATGCACATCCCGCCCAGCGTCCCGTCGCGGTCGACAAACTCAACCTCTTGGGCCACGATCTCTTCGGTGTACAGCGGGCTCTCCTCACGCTTGCCGTCCCGAAAAATCTCGTAGTAGTGATGAAACGCGTACTCCTCGACGTGCTTTTCCTGGCTGGGATCCCACACGTCGGACGGCAGGCGAATGACCTTGCGCCGGACCCCGTCGTCGGGCAGCCCAATCACCTGGCCCTGAGTCTGCACGGACTCCCCGGTTTCATCCAGGGTCGTGCCGCCAAAGCCCCGCATCAGCGTTCCGCCGCGTGGCATGGAGCGGGTCTCACGATGCGCCTCCCAGTCCGGGGCTTGGTTGAGTGGGGTCCAGGTGTAGTGAATATTCACCATTTCGATACCCGGACCGTTATCCACATAATTCCGCTTGATATAAAACGCCATCGTGTCTCCTCCTTGGAGTTGCGGCTTGGTCTTGGTGCAGGGGTGCAAGCTGGATGTCTGCAACCCCTAGCACGGGCTGGGGGCAGGAACAATCTTGTGAGCCGTTAAATTGTGCAACAAGAATGACCAAAAGTTCAGTTTTTGGACTAATCAGTTCAAATTCACACTCCTTCCCGATACAAAAAGCGTCGCCTCACAGCCGTGGCGAATAGCGCTGGGTGTCGTACCAGCGCTCAAGATTGACCGTTTTGAGGGCGCCGACCGCCTGTGTCAGCGGCACCAGGGACAGCTGGCAGGCCGGGGCAACCCCTTGGGCGCTGACCATCTGCCCGAAGGCGCCCTCGACAACGGCTTCCACCGCCTTGGTCCCGAACAGTCTGCCCATGATTCGGTCCACCACGGACGGCGAGCCCCCACGCTGGCTATGACCAATGACAAGCGCTCGGGAATCAAAAGGCGTGTGGCGACGAATGCGGTCCGCCAGCCGATTGCCGATCCCGCCGAGACGCTCGTGGCCAAACGCATCCCGGTCGGTATCTATGGTCACCAAGCCCTCATCGACGGCCGTCGCGCCCTCTGCAACCACCACGACCGCGTAGCGCGGATAGCGTCGGTTCTGCTTGCCGCGCTCCAGACGTTGGGTCAGCAGGCTATACACGTGTTCATACGAAAACGGATACTCGGGAATCAGCACCATGGCTGCCCCGCCCGCCATGGTACTCCACAGGGCCAGGTGGCCGGCATGGCGGCCCATGACCTCGACGATCTGCACCCAATGATGGGAGCCGGCCGGGGTGCGGACCTGTTCGATCACTTCGGCACAGTTGCGCAGCGCCGTATCAAAGCCCAGCGTGTAGTCGGTATGGCTCAGATCGTTATCTATGGTCTTGGGGATGCCGACGACCTTGCCGCCCTGCTGACACAGCCTGGCCGCAACCCCCAGCGTGTCTTCCCCGCCCAGCGCAATCACCGCATCGAGTTGCAAGCGCTCGATATTGGTCAGGACTTCCGCTGAGCGATCAGCCGGCTCAGTCTGGTCCGGCAGGGGGGTGCGGAATGGATTCGTCCGGGACGAACCCAGATTCGTCCCGCCGTCACGGTCCCAGCGCCGAACCATATGGTCTTCCAGCCGAGTCCACTCCTGACAGCCTTCGTCCAGCAAGCCGTGCCAGCCGTCGTACAGGCCGATGACCTCGATGTTCAGGACGGTCGCCTTGTAGACAATGGCTTTCAGCGCCGGATTCAGGCCGGGCGCATCGCCGCCCCCGGTCAACACCCCAATCCGTTTGATGTGTTGCGTACCCATGTGACACGTCTCTTTTCCAGAAGATAGGCGGTACACCTCACTGTGTAACATGTCTCTTGAGAGAGAATAAGCAATTTACATACCACCCATATGAAAATTGTATGAAAACATGCGGCCTACAAGCAAGCTGCCGTTTTTGCGTCAGCCCGGGCGAGGAAGGGGAACGAGCCGCACGGCATCTGCCGCCTCACTGCTCAAGAAATTCGCACCAGGACCACCATCTGCCGCTCTTTTCGGCAGCATTCATTCAAGCACCGAACGAGGACCCGGCGTGGCATACCGTCAGCGCAAGATCAGCGCAAGACACGGAGCGCCGTTCATGAAAGAACTTGACAGCCAAACACCATCAGGGGTAGAAGCGGCGTACGATCCTGCCTATTACGATTTTGCCCGCCCAGTCACAGGAGGCACACATGCAGTTTTTGATCACCATCACATGGCGCGCCGGGGCGACCGTTGCGCAAAATCGCTCGGCAGCCAGCGTGGTCCAGCGACGCCTGATGCAGCCGGCCGAGGGGGTCAGAATCATGAACACGGTGGCCGATCTGGGCAAGCGCAAGCTGTATATTCTGGCCGAGGTGAATGAAGAGGCGGTCAACAATATCCAGGACACCCTGGAACTCACCACCCAGCCGGCCATAGACAGCGTCGAGACGACGCTGGTGGTGGACGGCAAGCGGGCGATCAACACCTTTCTGACGATGTAGGCCGGACAGCCCCGCCCTCTTCCTCCCGGCGATAGTACAGCACGTTCACGCCGGCCGGTTTGAGCCGGCCGGTCCGAAAGTCCGGCGTATGGTGCAAGCGCCCGTCCAGAGCCAGGTCGTCAATGCGCTCGGGCGGGGCAAAAACACGTCCCAGGCTGCCCAGCCAACACCGCTGGGGATAACAGCGGTTCTTGTTCAATAACAAGAGCGCGCGCTCTGCCCCGTCCCGGCTGGATTTGACACACGCAAAAACCTCGCGGTTACGCACCCGCAGCAGGCGTATCGGCCCTTCCTCGTTGAACACCCGGTAGGTCATCTTGATGCGGTGCACGTCGGCAATGAAGTCACGCAAATCCCAGGCTGGCTCTTCCCAGTCCTGGGGTCGGGTTTTGACCACATCGAGCCGACGGCGAAAGCCGTACTCGAAGCCCATCGGCATCATCACCCCGCTCGCGTACAGGCCGGCAAACGCGTAGCGCTGCCTGACCGCAGCCCGGTCGCCGCCCAGTTCGGTGGCTAGGCGCTCGGTATCGTGCGATTCGGGAAAGCTGATGGACGGCGCCCAGGGTGCGGTGCGCTGATAGTGGTTGACGCACCAGCGGCCGTTCCAGTCCCACCACTTTGAGCTGTTGAACACATAATCGAACCCGGCCTGGGCCAACTGCACGGTCTGCTCAATGGGACAGCCCAAGGACTCGGCCACAAACAGGCGGTCGGGGTAGGCGTGTTTCAGCTCCTGGATGAGGAAGGTCCACAGCGCCGCCGGGACTTTATAGGCTGCGTCACACCGAAAGCCGTCAAACCCCAGCGCCGCGTAGTGCCGCACCAGACCGAGCCAGTACTGCCACAGCTGTTCACGGTCCGGGCTGTCGGCGTTGTCTATTTCGACCAGATCGCCCCACACGACCTTTTTTCTGCCGTCCCTGGCGCTGGGGTGGACCCGTTTTCCGGCGGCGTCGTATTTGTACCACTCGGGGTGTTGGGCGACCAGGACCGAATCGAAAGCGGTATGGTTGATGACCAGGTCCATCATCACCCTGAGGCCGAGCCGTTTAGCCGTGCGGAGCATCCGTTTCAGCTGAGCCTGGGGCCGACCGGCGTTCGGATCGAGTAAACGCGGATCAACGCTGTAGTAGTCTTTGATCGCGTACAGACTGCCGGAGTACCCCGT
>JAGWBB010000017.1:42063-42770 GCA_021296095.1 Desulfurellaceae bacterium
CGGGGCGGCTCACGCCCCTTGGATCGGCACGCGTCGGGCAGAGATCCGTTTGGACAGCAGGAGGACGACCTCAAGCACACCGGACGCATAGCGCGCCTGGATGCCGGTAGACTTCACCCCGTCGGGCAGCGGCACGACCTGCTCAAAGCGTCTGGTCTGGGCACTCCCGTTGCCCGGGTCCGGGAGGGCGAGCTGCACAATCAGCTGGTTGCTGACCACGAACAGCCCGATGTCCTGAGGGTCACACGCCGGCAGCGCCAGCCGGTAGCGCAGCTGGCCAGCCTCAACGGCGCGTTCGACGTAGGGACTCCAGCCCTGCTGCTGCAAGACAGCAGCCGGACCGTCCTGAGCGGCAGACGGCTCCACCACCGTCGGTCGGTCCGGCTTTTGGGGAGCCGCCACGCTGTCACGGGCGGGCGGTTGCTCATCGGCCAGCGGCAGGCTGTCTCGCCACAGAAAGGTGAGCAGATCTTTGAGATGGGCGCGCCAGTTCGTCCAGTTGTGGCCGCCGACCAGCTCTTGAAACAGACACGGACAGCCCTTGGCTTCGAGCAGCGGCACGAGCTGGTGGTGAGCCGGAATGAACTGGGGCTCGTACTTGCCGACATCAAAATAAAACGCCACCTTGGCCCGCAGCTTACTCACCAAATCCGGGAGCAGCTTGGCCTCCACGCGCTGACTGCGGGGAATGGCGAAGCGGCGGCGCA
>JAGWBB010000017.1:42821-43508 GCA_021296095.1 Desulfurellaceae bacterium
ATAGGCGAGGCCCAGATAGGTAGACATCAGCCCGCCCATGGAGGCGCCCATCGTCCCCCGCCCATCCCGGTGATCAATCGTGCGGTAATGGCTGTCAATATGGGGGATCATTTCCTGTTCGAGAAAGCGGGCATAGTCATCGTTCGCCCAATACTCGCGGATGCGTTCGCCAGGATTCATCATGACCGCCATCAGCGGCGGAACTTCCCCAGCCTGAATAAGATTATCGAGCACGGTCGCCAGGCGGGCACGGGTCAGATACTCCCCCCCGTCGTGGACATACATGGTCGGGTAGCGGGTCGTCTTGGCCTGCTCATAGTTGGGCGGCAGGTAGACATAGACCCGTCGGGTGTTGTGCATGATCGCGCTCTGAAAGTCGAACTCCTCGACCTCGCCGTGCGGGATGTCGGACACCTGTTCGAGTTCCGGCGGATCGCGCAAGTCCCCGATGATAAAGTAGGAATTCTGCTCACCGACGCCGTTATCGACCGCATTGGGGCAAAAGGGATCGGACACCCACTCTCCGTCGACGATGAATTTATATTCTACCCGGGCCGGTCCCTGGACGTCGACCGTCAGATAAAAGAAGCCGGTCGTACCCAGGGGCGAGAGCGGCATGCCGGTCTGCCCCCACTGGGTCAGCTCGCCGGTCAGGGCGACCCGCCGGGCATCCGGGTCGTAGTAGAC
>JAGWBB010000017.1:43679-44231 GCA_021296095.1 Desulfurellaceae bacterium
TCGGTATGGTGTGTGTTGTATCCTGATCCTGGGCGCGAAGAAAGCCGTTGAGCGCCGCAGCGGCTACGGACGGCATTGAGCGGTCGGCCCGGGCTAGACCGGATCGGCCACCCGAACCGGTCTGGCGGCCGCCGGGTAGGCGGCGGAGGGTCTTTGCGTAGGGCTGGGCCAGAAGACAGCCGGATCCAAATCCTGAAACAGACGGTGTCGGCGCTCCATCCGCTCCAAGCCGCGCCAGTCCCGGTCAGCAATCGGCCGTCCGGCCCGGTGCTGTTCGACCATCCGCACACAGTGCTGAAAATTCTCCGCGTGCAGCCCGATTCGCTCTTCGGCATGGTCCGGCGTCACCCGCCGGGTGAGCATGAAGGGCCAGTCCGAGGATTGCAGCAGCAGGAGTTCCCGGCCGGCCTGTTGCAGGATACGCCGTTCGCGCGGGTCAGGCTGCTCGCCGACCGCAGTCTCACCCAGCCGCTGCATGGCGCTCTCGGCCTGGTACACCTGACGCCAGAACGCCCGCGTCGCGTCATTCAACCAGCCCCGATGATCCCCGCC
>JAGWBB010000017.1:44262-44754 GCA_021296095.1 Desulfurellaceae bacterium
CAGAAAGGCCGCGCAGGGGGTGAGCGTCCCGGCTTGATGGATCCCGAGCTGCCGGATCAGTTCAATCAGCCACTGGGCGCCCTCAAACCACCAGTGCCCGAACAGCTCGGTATCGAACGCGGCCACCACAATCCCGCCCTCCCCGGTCTGTTGCCAGTGGCTGCGCAGCCGCTCGTGCAGCAGGCCGGCGAACTGGGCCGCGTGGGCGCTGGCCATGCCAAACGCGGCTTCCGGGACGTAGGGCTGTTTAGCGTCCAAACCCGGCCGACGGTCCGTGATCCGCCAGTAACGCAGCTCTCCGCCGGCGTGCTTCTTATGAAACTCGAGATACCACGGGTCGCTCGGATAGCCTCCGGCGCGCTGCCAGACCCACAGGCTGGTATCAAAATCCCTGGTGAACAGGGCCAGTGGGGCCGAGCGGTCTTGGCCTGCGGCCTGATGGACACGCAGCGGACTCGGACGCGCCGAGTCGGGCAGACTCGCCGTGAGTTG
>JAGWBB010000017.1:44858-86277 GCA_021296095.1 Desulfurellaceae bacterium
CCGGACGGTAGCCGCACTCCGGCAGCCAGCAGCCCTGTGCCAGGGTCCCGAAATGGTGTTCGGAACAGGCCACGCCAAGCGCAATCTGGGCCTGGACAGCGGCATCCGTGCCGAGCAGGGGCAGATAGGCGTGGCTGGCGGCCGAGGTCAGCATTTCGACCCCAGCGGTCGTTTGCAGCTGGCGAAAACCGCCGATGATATCGGCCGCCAGCTCGTGCTGAAAAAATCGCCCGGTATGTTGGTAATAGCTCGCCCACAGGCCGGCCACGCGGGCCAACTCAGCCTCGTTACGGGCGGTGAACGTCCGCTGGTCGTCCCACGCGGCCCAGGTTTTGCGCTCCAGGTAGGACACAAAGCGCGGGGCGAAGCGCGGGTCGGCCAGCTGTTCCAGCAGAACCGGGGTCAGCCCCAGGGTGACCTGAGGCGCGATGTTCTGGGCAATCAGCCCGCGAAAGCCCTGCAGCAGGGGCAGATAGGACTCGGCTACGGCTTCAAACAACCATTCCTCTTCGAGTTGGTCGTGGCCGAGGACATAGGGAATATGGGAGTGCAGGACGATCGCAACCGCCCCGTAAGGTCCGGGCATTGGGTCCTATTCTTCAAGCATCTTGCGAACTTCTTCGGCGTCCTCTTCGGCGCTGGCCAGCGCGCCTTCCAGAAACACGCGCAGGGCAGTGTTGTCGCTCGCCGTGGCCAACCGGATGCACTCCTGATACTCCTCGACCGCCGCCTCTTCCAGGGCCAGACTCTCGCTCAGGATGACCTCGGACTTGGTCGAATGGGTGATCTCGGGCACCTCGGTGGTCGGGATGCCGCCCAGGGAGACAATCTTGTCGGCCAGCTTGAAGGCGTCCTGCATTTCCTTCTGGACCATGCCGCGCAACCAGCCGACCATTGCCGGCCGGCGCATGCCCTTGACCATATACGAGTTCTGCACGTACTGAAAAATCGTGCGGTATTCACTCTGCAAGGTCTTGTTCAGCTGTGCCAGCAATTGTTCGTCAGCCATCGCCGCCCTCCTTGTTGTGGCTGCCGTATGACAGCCGTCCCGCTCTCGGCCGAGCGCAAAAGAACACCCGCCCGCACTATAGGCCAAGAGCCCCGCTGCTGACAAGTTCTCATTATATCACCCAGATACGACTTGCACGACTTGACTGTTGACCGGAACTTGGGCTAGTAAAAGCACTCCGAATCTCGCCCCAGCCTGAGTGAACGGCCGATTGGGCAGCCTCTTTTTCTATGAATTTTTCTATGAACAAGGAGACGCGAGACATGGCAGCAGATGACCCGACAATGCGATATGCGAGCGAGGGCCTGGAAGAGGAAGAACATATCATTGAGGAGCGGACGGCGCCGGCCCGGCGCCCGCTGGATGAGGACGCGCTGCACGAACCGATCAGCACCCTGCCCTATGTCCCTCCTCTGAATGTCACGCCCCAGACGAGTGTGGCCGAGGCCGTCCGCCTCATGCAGGAACAGCGTGTCGGCTGCGTGCTGGTCCAAGAGGCCGAGCGCCTGGTGGGGATTTTTACGGAGCGCGACCTGCTCAACAAAGTGCTGGGCAATGACCAGGATTTGAGCCAGCTTCAAATCGAGACGGTCATGACCGCCGACCCGGAAGCCCTGCCGACCGATGCCCCGCTGGCCTTTGCCCTGAACCTCATGGGCGAGGGCGGCTTTCGGCGGCTGCCACTCGTCGACGAGGCGCACCGTCCGGTCGGCATGCTGTCGGTCAAGCACATCATTTCCTACCTGGCCGAATTCTTTCCCGAGGCCGTCCTCAACCTGCCCCCCCGGGCCGAGCTGCTGCACCCCGGTGAGGTTGACGGCGGCTGAGGCTGAGGCTGGGGCGGCCGTGCCCGACCGAGCGCCGCTCAGCCGATCCGGGCGCTCTGGCCACCGTCGACTGGCAGGATCACCCCGGTAATAAAGCGCGCCTCGTCCGAGGCCAGAAACAGCGAGGCGTGGGCAATATCCCAGCCCGTGCCCATTTTTCTGCCTAAGGGCACCTGGGCGTCGCGTTCCTGGCGCAGGGCGTCTTTGCCGATATTGCGCGCGGCCGAAATGCCCTCGATGGCCATCGGGGTATCCATCAAACCGGGCATGATGGCGTTGACCCGAATGCCGTACTTGGCATTGCCGAGCGCCATCTGATGGGTCATGGCGTTGATGCCGGCCTTGGAGGTCTTATAGGCCAACATGCCGACCGAGCACACCGCCGCGATCGAGGAGATGCTGATGATGCTGCCGCTGCCCTGCTGGCGCATCACCGGCAGGCTGTGCTTGCAGGGCAAGAAGACGCTCTTCATGTTGACCTCCATGATCCGGTCCCAGGTCTCCTCTTCCAGGTGGGTCGGCCCCGAGTCACGGTCGCCAATGCCGACATTGTTGTGCAGAATATCCAGCCGGCCAAAGTGTTGGACACACTGCTCGACCATGCGCCGACAGTCGTCCGAGTTGGTCGCATCAGCCCCAAAGGCCACGGCCTGGCCGCCGTCTTTGGCGATCATTTCGCAGGTGTCCTGGGCCGACTCCAGCCGTCGGTCAACCACCAGCACCCGCGCGCCCTCGCGGGCATACACGATTGCGGTCGCCCGGCCGTTGCCGATCGTCTCGCCCGGTGTCTGGCCTGCCCCAACAACAATCGCTGCCTTGCCTGTGAGTCGGTCTGCCATACGTCCTCCTTTACGCCAGGGCCATGCGCCCTGCGGTGTTTCACCGGACGCTAGCACCGTGCCCGGCCAGGGACAAGAAAGGCGATGCCGACCGAATTAGGTGAGCTTATCCTTATCGTCTTCACATTTCATGAAAGTTTCATAAAAAGCGGCTTGACTGAATGAACGTTCATGTCATATTTGTAGCCCTTGGCAAACCACAGGAAGGGACCACGGGCGATACCGTTGGGATGGCAGAGCCACCCGGATCGTACCCAGGAGGCACAATGAGGCACCGAGCTGTCCGGCTCGTCGCACTTTCCGTCTTGGCGGCTCTGCTCGCCGCAGACCGACCGGTCGCGGCTCAGGAAACCGCCCGGCGCAGCTGGAAAACCCTGGACGAACTGTCCGCCCAGGAACTCCAGGTCATTGACCGGGCGACCGCCACCCCGCGCCACCCCGAGGTGCCCTACCTGCCGGCCGAACCCTACCCGTTCACCCCGCCCTACACCGCGGAAGAGATGGGCTATCGGCTGATGGAGTACAACCCCCGTCCGCGCTGGTCGGGAGTCGTGGCTAACAGCTGGGCCTCAATCGGCGACACCGGCGTACTGCTGAATCCCGGCAAGTCGATTACCTTTGTCTATTATTCACCGAGCGATCGCGGGATCACCGGGGTGCAGGCCGAGTTTCGTCTCAAGCCCGGCGAGGAAGTCTACCGCTCGCTGAGTCAGGGCGTTGCCCCGCCTGCGGCCGAGGGCTCGCAGTGGATTGCCATCCATTATCGGACCGACAAGAGTTTTCACAAGAAAGAAGAACGTTTTCGCTACTCGTCGTCCATTCGACGCGTGCGCCATCAGGTGCCCCGACGGCGCCAGAGCCGTTTCCCCAACATGGCGCTGACCCCCGACGACTCCTACGGCCGCGACGCCTGGGAATTCCGCTGGCGGATTCTGGGTACCGACGTGGTGCATGAAACCATACGTTTTCCTCACACGCGGCCGACTATCACGCTGCGTGACCTCGACACCAACGAATTTCGCCAGTATCAGACCAAGGCGCTCAAGCCGCTGGGCGAATCCTATCCCCACTACCGGGCCGACGGCGGGGTCGAGGCCTACGTTGTCGAGGCTGTTGCCCGCGAAGACTGGCTACCCAACTATTATGTGCCGCGTCTGATTTTCTGGCTGGACAAACACACGTTTTTTCCCCTGCGGGTCGAGCAGTACGGTCCGGACGGGAAGCTGATCCATATTGAGGTCCGGATGGCCGAGCTGTTCAACCCGGCCCTGGGCGAACACGGCTACGGCACCCGTTTCATCGTCCATTGGCATATTCCGGGCGATATCATGTCCTACATGTGTAACGACAGCCATAAGGTGATCGATTGGGACGAACGGGAAGCCGCAATCTACTTCAACCCCGACTTCATGCGCCGCCAGTGGTATCTGGACACCTCCATCAAAAGCCAGGCCGAGGTGAGGTGCCGCACATCTGGCCGGGCCGGTTTCCCGACCAGCGGCCCATACACCTGTCGGCCGCCATGCAGGCCAAGCTGCACGCCCAGAATACGGCCAACCGGCTGGTTTTTCAGGGAGACAGCGCGCCTGTCCAGGTAGCGGCCGAGCAGACACCCGCCAGCCCAGACCAGACCGGCACCAACGAACACGACACGGCGGCCCGCTACGTCCAGAGTCCGGCCGACCGTCCCTGACCCGTTCCCTCCTGCGGGCGGGAGGCTCTGTGCCCTCCGGAGTCTCCCGCCCGCGCCCTCCAGACCGCCAGCCCTCCCCTGCCCTTGTCCCCCACCGCCGGGCGACCTATGCTCTGGCCTATCCTCTTCCGCCCAGAAAGGACTCAGCATGGAGTTCCGTTACCTTATCGTCGAGCAGGCAGACGGCATCGGTCGTATCACCCTCAACCGCCCCGAGCGGCTCAACGCCATCAACGTCCGCGTCGGTCTCGAACTCCTGGAAGCCTTTGAGGACTGCGAGCGGGACGCCGACGTGCGGGTCGTGATTCTGACCGGCGCGGGCCGGGCGTTCTGCGCCGGCGACGATCTCAAGGGTATGGCCGAGCCGGGTGAGCCCTACCGGGTGTACGACGATCCGGTCAAGCAGTACGTCCAGGGCGAGGGCCGCTGGCCCCTGGTCCTGGCCAAGATGCGAGCCCTGTCCAAGCCGGTCATCGGCATGATTAACGGCCACGCCCACGGCGCCGGCTTCAATCTGGCCCTGGGCTGCGATCTGCGGGTGATGGCCGATACGGCCACCCTGTGCATCCCGTTCGTCAAGCGCGGGATCGCCACCGGCACCAGCCTCCTCCAGCAGTTTGTGGGGATTGGCAAGGCCATGGAGTGGGCCTTACTGGCGCCTCAGCTGTCGGCCCAGGAGGCCGAGCGCTGGGGGCTGGTCAATCGGGTCGTTCCCCTCGACCAGCTCGAAGACGCGACCCTGGAGTGGGCACGCGAGTTTGCCCAGGGGCCGACCCTGACCTACGGCTATACCAAGTCGGCCATCCTGCACGGCTGGGAAACGACAACGCCGGACAAGGCCTACGAATATCAGGGCCAGGCCCTGTATTACGCCCGCCAGACCGAGGACTTTGAGGAAGGCCGACGGGCGTTTCTGGAAAAACGTTCGCCCCGCTTCACGGGCAAATAAGGCGCCTCACAAGTCCCCGACCCGGCGTGAGGTCACGGCCTCCCCGGTGCTGCCCCGGTTGACATGGCTGTTGCGCGCCTGCGCCTCCTGCTTAAGCGAAAAGCGCCGCCACATATCCGGGCCGATGGCGGTCAGCCCACCGTCGACGACCAGGGCTTCGCCGGTCACGAAGGCGGCGTCCTGGCTGGCCAAAAACAGGGCCGCGCCGGCGATGTCCGCCCCTTTGCCGTGTTCCGGCCAGGGTTGAAAGCCGTCCATCGCCTGGGCCGTCTGCTGGGGGTCGCCCTGGTCGGTCAGCCCGGTCAGAATCGCGCCCGGGCAGATGGCGTTGACCCGAATCCGGTCCGGCGCCAGCTGAACGGCGGACGATTTTGTCAGATTGATCACCGCCGCCTTGGCCGCCGAATAGACCAGCGGGCCGGACCCGCCGCTCAGCCCGGCGGTTGAGGCGGTATTGATAATCGCCCCGCCGTGGCCCTGTTTTTTCATGACCCGGGCGGCGTGCTTGATGCCCAGGAACACGCCCTTGGTGAGCACGTCAAACGTATAGTCCCACTCCTCGACCGCAATATCCCAGACCGGTCCGACCACCCCGCCCACCCCGGCATTATTGAAAATAATGTCGAGCCGGCCGAACTCCGACACCGCCAGCTCGACCATGGCCACAATATCGGCCTCTTTGGCCACATCGGTGCGGATAAACCGCGCCGTGTCGGTATGTCCGGCTCCGCGGGCCAGGCCGAGCGTTTTCTCGCCGTTGTCGGCGTTGTAATCGGCAATCACGACGCGCGCCCCTTCGTCAAGAAAACGCAGGACCGTCGCCTGGCCCATTCCGCTCGCCCCGCCGGTAATCACTGCCACTTTGCCTTCGAGTCTCATGGCGGCTGCCTCCTTGTGTGTTGCGTAGAAAGTCCGGCCACTGTAGCGCACTTTGGCTCGGCCGACACCACCGTCCGCCGTCCGCCACGTCTCTTGCATTTCCGTGGCCAGGGGTTGATAAGGCAGAAAGCTCTTGAGAGGATTTTTCTCTATGCAGTGTGGTATTTTTTATCAGCTCCCGTGCGCGCCCCAGCAGTCAATGCAGACCCGCTATCGCCAGACCCTGGAGCAGATCGTGTACGCCGATGCGCTCGGCTTTGACTCGGTCTGGCTGGCCGAGGCGCACTTCAACCCCAGCTTCTCGGTCATGCCCCGGCCGCTGACCGTGGCCGCCGCCTTGGCCGCGCAGACCACACGCATCCGGCTCGGCATTGGCGTCAGTCAGCTACCGCTCCACCACCCCCTGCACATTGCCGAAGAGGCCGCCACGGTTGATATGCTGAGCGATGGCCGCCTGGAGTTCGGGGCCGGCCGCGGGACCTGGAACCAGAATTTTGAGACCTTTGGCGTGCCCTGGGAGGAGCGCAGCCAGCGCCTTGAAGAAGCGTTGGATATCATTGAGCGGGCCTGGACCAGCCCGCGTTTCTCCTACCACGGCGACTACTACGACTTTGACGCGGTCGAGGTCGTGCCCAAACCTGTCCAGCAGCCCTGCCCTCCGATTCATATAGCCGCCAACAGCCCGAGCACGGCCGTCTTCACCGGCCGCCGTGGCTATCGGGTACTCATGGCCGCCCCCATCCATCCCTGGCCCGACGATTTTCTGGGCCACCTGAAGCTCTACCGTGATACCTGTCAGGAGGTTCACGGCTCGCCGACAGCTGGGGGAGTGTCGGCTCTGTTTTTCGTTTATCCCGGCAACGATAGGGCTGATGTACGCGCCCAGGTGGCCGAAAGCCTGGCCCACCATCCTATCGGCGCCGGTCTCGACTATGCGGTGGCCGAGGAACGCATGGCGATCTACGGTCACCCAGACGAGTGCATTGCCAAGATTCGGAGCATCCAGGACAAGATTCAGTGCGACCAGCTGCTGTGCGCCCTGAATCCGGGCGGCCTGATTCCGCACGACACCATGCTCGTCGCCCTGCGCCGCCTTGCCGAAGAAGTCCTGCCGGCCATCCGCGACCTGTAGGGGCGGGTTTAAAGCCCGTCCCTACCGCCTCTTGCGTCATCCCTCAGACGCGAGGATGAATCTCCAGGCTATCGACCTGTCTCAGCTGGGGAAAGATTTTTGCCCACAGGCTGACGATGCCAATCGTGCCCAGACCACCCAGCACAACCGCTGGCACCACCCCAAACCAGGCTGCGGTCACCCCGGACTCAAACTCTCCCAACTCGTTCGAGGCGCCGATAAAGACCGCCTCAACCGCGCTGACCCGCCCCCGCATGTCGTCGGGCGTGGCGACCAGGACCAAGACGCGCCGAATCACCACGCTGACCATGTCGGCCGCGCCCATCAGAAACAGCATCGGGAGCGACAGCCACAGCGTTTCAGACACGCCAAACACAATCGTGGCCGCCCCGAACACCCCGACAGTGACGAGCAAAATGCGGCCGGCGTGCTGCCGAATGGGGCGGCGGGCGACAATCATGGCGGTCAGCAGTGCCCCGGCGGCCGGCGCGCTGCGCAGGATGCCCAGGCCGGTCGGTCCCACAAACAGGATATCCCGGGCGTACACCGGCAGCAGCGCGGTGGCCCCGCCCAGCAGCACGGCAAACAGGTCGAGCGAGATTGCGCCCAGCACGATCGGCTGGGTGCGAATGAAGTGGATACCGGCCACAACCGTCGCCCAACTCGCGGCTTTTTTCTGGCTCACCACCCGCTGAATCCGAATCGACACCACCAGCAGCGAAGAGCCGAGCAGCAGCAGGCCGGACACCCCATACACGACCGCCGGCCCCAAGACGTAAAGCATGCCACCCACCGCCGGGCCGGCAATGGTAGCCGTCTGCCAGGCCGAAGAACTCCAGGCCGCAGCATTCACATAGTGGTGCTGGGGCACCAGGTTTGGCATCAGGGCGATGCCGGCCGGAAACACAAACGCCCGGGCAATCCCGAACAGCACCAGCACGCCGAAAATCAACACGACATTGGTATTGCCGCTCAGGATCAGGGCCAACAGCAGGACCGAGCAGACGGCCTCCAGCCCGGTACACAGACCCAGGATCGCGCGTCGGTCGTAGCGGTCAACCACATAGCCGGCGATCAGAGCCAAGCCCAGGCCGGGTAAAAACTGGGCCAGGCCGACAAAGCCCAGGTCCAGGGGCCGGTGGGTCATGTCATACACCTGCCAGCCAATTGCGACCGACTGCATCTGGGTGGCCAGGGTGGAGAGCAGCCGAGAGGCCCAATAGCGCCGAAAGGCGGGGTAGGAAAACGCGGATGTCGCAGAGTCAGCAGGTGTTTGTGCCAATTGAGAAAATGGTCTCCCGGGATGGTATTCGGTACAGGAAGAGCGGGTAGCTTAGCAGACAAACGGGAGGCCGTCACACCGCCGGCGTCCCTCACGGCAGCTGTACCTATCCATCTCCTTGCTGGAAGCGGTTGATTCTTACGCGAAGCCTGGCAAGGTCTGTAGCAGTCGGACTGCAAAGCTCTTGTTGCTTTGAGACGAAAGGCGATAAAAAATCGGTATGAACGGCACGGATGGCGAATACTTGCAGATCGTGCTTGATGCGATCCGAGTTTGTGCGCATTACAAGCCGAAATTCGGACAAGGAACGAAGGGCGGCGGGTTGACGCTGGAGCAGTTCCAAGAACTCTATCAGAGAGACGCGTTTTACGGCTGGTTCGGATTGGATAACCCGATGATGTACGCGGCACACAAGGCTGCTGGAGGCATGACGAGTGTGTACCGACAGATCGGAATCGGGTGCGAAAAGTTGTTTCGTAGAGTGGTGAAAGATTCTTTCGATCTGTCAGAAGAAGATGTGACTTGGTCGTATCAGGTAAGATTGGCAAGTGGGCGGAAGCGGACACTGTATCTGGACGGGCGGGTTCCGCTTGAGAAGATCAGCGATAAGGCCAAACGGGACCGTTTCCATAGGTGGATGAACGATTCTGCAAAGATGTTGGATATTGACCAGAAGGTGTTCGAGAGCTTGACAGGCACGATTTTTGAGATTCGGCAGGGTTACAAGAGCAAGGACTCGAAGCGGCAGAATGCCGATATCGCCAATGCTGCCGCGGCGTATACAAAAGGATATTTCCCATGCGCAGTCATCCTATCGGGACAGATCGACAACGACGTGCTTGTCCGTTATCGCGCCGAGAAATGGTCGGTTGTGACGGGAATCGTCGGCCCGCCGGACCCGTTGATATCAACCTATGACTTCATGCGGGATGTCGTTGGATATGACTTGGCAGCATTTTTTGAGCGGAATAGTGCCAGGCTTCGCGAGGAAATCGACACTGTTCTCGCAGTCCTTTTAGCCCCGGAGACGCCATGAGGGCAGTTGCCAGAGAAGAACTCCGCCAAAGAGCGGACTATACGCATAAGTTTAATGTAAAAACGGGGCGACATGGCTGGTTACGGCTGACCCCGGCGTATTCGGTGAAAATTGTTGAAGAGATCATGGACCGGAACAAAGAGCCGCTGCGCGTGCTAGACCCTTTTTGCGGAACGGCTACAACAGCGCTCAGCGCGGCATATCACGGGCATGAAGGCGTGACGACGGATATCAATCCGTTCTTAGTCTGGCTTGGCCAAGCGAAGACGGCGCAATACTCTGGCGCCGAGATAGCCGCGACGCAGCAGGCATGCGTACGAGTGGTTGAGTCGATGGAGCGGGAAGCGGTCGAGCCTGTGAAAGCGCCCCCTATTCATAACATTGAGAGGTGGTGGTCGCCGGAAGTTCTGGAGTTTCTATGTGCGTTAAGGGCCAGTATCGAAGCAGAGAGTGAGGACGCTTCGCCAGAAAGGGCGCTTCTGCTGGTAGCGTTTTGTAGAACATTGATTGGCCTTTCGAATGCGGCTTTCAATCACCAATCCATGTCTTTTAAGAATGATGGGCAATTGCATCTCCCGTTTGACATCAACATGAGTCACGGATTCAGCCGAGAGGTACAGTTCGTGTTGGAGGGTGCGAAGGAGAATCCGGAAGGGACGGGACATGTGGTTTTTGGCGATTCAAGGAACTTGGCGGGAGTGGTAGAAGGCCCCTTCGATCTGGTGATTACGTCTCCGCCATATGCAAACCGGATGTCGTACATCCGCGAGTTGCGGCCATACATGTACTGGCTCGGATTTCTGGATAGCGGCCGGGACGCCGGAGAGCTAGATTGGATGGCGATCGGCGGCACCTGGGGCGTAGCAACCAGCAGACTGCTTGATAGAGAACGTCCAGCTAAGCCGTTCGAACACCAGTTGCTTGATGAGGCATTGGATAGGATAGCACATCGCGACAATAAGAGCGGGGAAATATTGGCGCATTACGTAGCGAAGTATTTCGACGATATATGGGAGCACTTTAACTCTCTGATTTCCGTGCTGAGCAAGGGCAGCCAGGTTCACTACATTGTGGGGAACTCCGCGTTCTATAACGTACTCCTGTCGGTCGAGAAGCTCTACGCCTCTATGCTTGAGCGCTTGGGATTCGAAGGGGTTGAATGCCGCGCGATACGTAAGCGGAATTCCAAGAAAGAGTTGTTTGAGTTCGATGTTTCGGCACGATGGATGAGAGGATAAACAATGAATCGGTAAGGACTATTGTTTCGCGAGTGTTTCTCGCGCTATTTGCTCGAAGTACGACTTCTTGGACGGAAAGTCTGGATCAGAAATCCACTCTCCGACTTCCAGTTCTCGAATCAACTGCCGCTCTTCTTCGTCCAGTGGCTCTTCTTGAGGACGGATATTTTCGTGGGGCATGGCTCCTCCTCGCTCAGGGCATTCCATCAACTCTGCGGTACACGCGCAACAGGCGGCTATCGGTCCAGCTTGGACGTGAACCTGCCTTTTTTGGCGAGCGCATCAGCCGAAGGCTCTCACCGCTCGCCCGCCTTTCTGCTAGGCTTAGGCCAAGTCTGGAAAGGAGTACGCCAATGCCTGAGCCAACCGACAGCCCGAACACACGTCCCATTGATACCGGAACACAGCAGCTCTTGTGCCATATTGAAGGCGGCGTCGGGGTAGTGACCTTTAACCGCCCGGAAGCCCGTAACGCGCTGTCCGATATCCTGACCCCGGCCCTGCGCCGCATCATGCCTGAGCTGGCGGCCATGCCCGAGGTCGGCTGCATCCTGCTGACCGGTGCCGGCCAGGCATTCTGTGCCGGTGGCGATGTCAAAAGCATGAACGCCGGCCCACCAGTCGAACAGACCACCGAACAGAAAATCGCGACCCTGCGTCACAAACAGGCCACCCTGACGGCCATGATCTACGAGTTGGAAAAGCCCGTCATCGCCGCCCTGCCCGGCCCGGCCGCCGGCGCCGGCCTGTCGATCGCCCTGGCCTGCGATATTCGGATTGCCGCCGAGCGGGCGTTTATCACCACCGCCTTTCGGAATATCGGTCTGTCGGGCGACTACGGCGGCAGCTGGTTTCTGACCCAGCTGGTAGGCACCGCCAAAGCCCGAGAGCTGTACTACACCGCCGACCGGGTCAGCGCGCGCGAGTGCGAGCGGCTCGGCATCGTCAACCGGGTGGTGGCCGACGACGAGTTGCACGCCGAAGCCCTGGCCCTGGCCAAACGGATTGCCGCCGGACCGCCCATCGCCATCGGCTATATGAAAGAAAATCTGAACCGGGCGGTAAGCCAGGATCTGCGCACCTGTCTCGACATGGAGGCCGACCGCATCATCCGCGTCCAGCAGACCGAGGACTTTCGGGAGGCGGTCAGGGCTTTTGTTGACAAGCGGCCGCCCACTTTCCGGGGCCGTTAGCGCGTGGGAGAGACGCTCTCAATAAAGATTCTTGTTGGCGGGAATGTTCGGCAATTGCTCATGCATCACGCCTCAGCACCCCGCACCTCCGCACCCGTCGTCAGCTTCCCATAGGCAACACTGACGAGCAGGGACAGGAGGCCGAAGACAAAGACAATCGTGACCACCGCGGTGCCGGGAAAATTGGTCCCGGCGATGAGCAGAGCCAGCGCGACATTGCGAATCGCCGTGGACACGGCCAGCGACCGGCGCAGGGCAGCCGCCTCGCCTCGCATCATCACATTCCCGATCAGGAGACACACCAGAACGGACAGCAGGGCGGCCAGAGGCGGCACAACCCCCAGGCCAACAATCTGCCGGGCTTGCAGGGCAGCGATCAGGCTCAGAGTCAGCACAACACCGATCAGGGCGAGCTTGGGCAGGAACTGCAGCAGTTTCTCCGCCCACCCCGGCCTGACATGCTGGATGACCATACCGACACTCAGTGGGATCAGCTGAGCGGTCAGGAGGATCCGGATGACTCTCCAGGGGTCGATTTCCAAGCCGGCCTCGCTCGGCGGCAGGCACACGGCGAGGATGAGCGGCGTGAGCGGGACGCACAGGAAAGCCACAATGAGCATCAGCCCCACCGCGTAGGGCAGGTCGCCCTTGGCCAGTCCGACAAAGGGAGGGGCGGCCGAGGCGACCGGGACGGCGGCCATGACCAGCAGGCCGATGACGATGTCGGGGCCCAGCGGCAAGCCTTGCAGCGCGAGGACGAACACGACAGGAACGATGAGGAAATTCGCCACCAGGCCGCGTAACACGAGACGATACTGCCGGGCGACGGCGAACACCGCTGCAAAGGGGGTGCGCAAGCCGACACCCAGCAACAGGCACATGAGCGAAATCAACATCAGCGTATTGACAACGTCGACCATCGGCGAACCGACCTCCTCCTCTGAGAGCCGCACCTGGGGCGCGGCCGGCGCCCCCTCCTCATCACCGCCAGCAGTCGGCTCCCCGTACCGCTCCACACGGGCCGAACACCCGCCGGGCAGCGTGGGTGTGCCGTGGGCCGACTAGGAAAATTTCGGCACAAACTCAGCATAGCGGTCCAGCTGCGGCAGGACCTTGTCTGCGGTTTGCGGACGGGCGCCAAACACCACCCGCTCCACGCCCAGGTCTTCATACTGGCGCAGCAGCTCTTCCTTGCCCGGCGCGCTGAAGATGGTCACCGACAACTCGTGGGGATCGCGGCCGGCCTGCCGGGCGCGGTCGCGCAGGTCGCTGAGGCTGGCGGCCAAGTCCTTCATCACCAGACCGATCGGAATCCAGCCGTCGCAGTAGCGCACCACCCGGTTCATGCCGCTTGAGGTATGCGTGCCCAGAACAATCGGCGGATACGGCTTCTGGACCGGCTTGGGATGACACCAAATCGGGTCGAAGTTCACGAACTCGCCGTGATACTCGGCCTCTTCTTCGGTCCAGATGACTTTCATTGCCTCGATCTTCTCGCGCAGCACCTTCCAGCGTCGGTCAAACGGCGTGCCGTGGTTTTCCATCTCCTCCGCGTTCCAGCCGCCGCCGATACCCAGGATCAGCCGGCCCTGGGACAGCCGGTCAACCGAGGCGACCTGTTTGGCCAGCTTGATCGGGTCGTGCTCGATGACCAGGCAGATGCCGCTGCCGAGCTTGACGCGGGTGGTGACCGCAGCCGCCGCCATCAGCGCCACAAACAGATCATGGGCGTGCCAGTACTCCTTGGGCAGCTCGCCGCCGATCGGCCACGGGCTCTTACGGCTGGCCGGGATGTGGGTGTGTTCGGGGAACCAGACCGACTCAAAGCCGCGCTCCTCGACGGCGCGGGCAAAGTCGTCGGGCCGCATCGAATAGTCGGTAGAAAACATCATCATGCCGAGTTTCATGGCACACTCCGGGGCGGGCGCGGCAGCAGACGGCCAGGCAGGCCATTACGCAAGCTGCTAGGCGAACTTGGGGACTGAGGCGGCGTAGCGGTCGAGCAGCGGCAGGACCTTATCGGCGCCCTCGGACGGCGTGCCAAACACCACCCGCTCGACGCCCAGCTCCTGGAACTGACCGAGCTGGGCCTCATCATCGCTGGCCATGAACATGGTGATCGACAGCTCGTCCGGTGAGCGGCCGGCCTGTTCCGCCCGGCCGCGCAGATCGGCCGTCATTTCCTTGACATCCTTGAGCCCGCCGCCGACCGGGATCCAGCCGTCACAGTAATTGACCACCCGGTTGAGGCCGCTCGAAGTGTGGGTGCCCAGCAGGATCGGCGGATGGGGTTTCTGGACCGGCTTGGGATGACACCAGATCGGGTCGAAGTCCACAAACTCGCCGTGATACTCGGCGTTTTCCTCGGTCCAGATGACCTTCATCGCCTCAATCTTCTCGCGCAGTACTCTCCAGCGGCGGTTGAACGGCGTGCCGTGGTTTTCCATCTCTTCGGCGTTCCAGCCGCCGCCGATACCGAACAGCAGGCGTCCGTTCGACAGCATGTCAACCGAGGCGACCTCCTTGGCCAGCTTGATCGGATCGTGCTCGATGACCAGACAGATGCCGCTGCCGACCTTGATCGTCTTGGTCACCGCAGCCGCCGCCATGAGCGCCACGAACAGATCGTGGGTATGCCAGTAATCGCGCGGCAACTCGCCGCCCAAGGGCCAGGGGCTCTTGCGGCTGGCCGGAATGTGGGTGTGTTCGGGATACCACACCGACTCAAAGCCACGCTCTTCGCACTCCTTGGCGAACTGGTCCGGCGGTACGGCATAATCCGTGGCAAACATTGCAACTCCCATTTTCATAGCTGCCTCCTTGTGGGTCCTGATCTCACCGCCCTTCATGCCAAGTTGGGGCAGACAGGTCAAGCACAAGCCGGTCTCTCGGTCCGGTGGAACTTGCAGCCCCCGGCCAGACGGGGTATGCGAGGAGGACACCCAGGAGGCTGTCCATGCTCAGCATCTACTACCATCCGCTGTCAACCTTTGCCCGCCGGGTCCGTATTGTGCTGATTGAAAAGGGCCTGGAGACGAACGTCGAGCTGGTCGAAGTCGATATGACGGCCGGCGCCCACAAACAGCAGCCCTACGTGTTGCTCAACCCCTACGGCCGGGTGCCGAGCCTGCAAGAAGACGACGGTTTTGTCCTGTACGAGTCAAGCGCCATTCTGGAATACCTCGAAGCCCTCCACCCCACGCCGCCCCTCGTACCGGCCGACGCGCGTGGCCGCGCCCGCGTTGTCCAGCACATGAAACTGTGCGACCTCCAGCTCACCCGACAGACTGGGACGATCATCTTCCCCAAGCGTTTCCTGCCCCAGGAGCGCTGGAACACAGACGCCATGGCCCGGGCCAAACGGGAGATTGAGAGTCACCTGGACATTCTCGACACGCAGCTGCACGACACCGACTATGTGGTCGGCAACAGCTACAGCCTGGTCGAGGTGTGTTACACCCCGTTTGTCGAATTCCTGCCCCTGATGGAGATCACGCCGCCGCCCCACGTCGCGGCCTGGACCGCCCGGATACTCGCCCGGCCCAGCGCCCAGGCGACCAAACCGGCCCGCTAGGCCCCATCCCGCACGGAGCAGACGATGACAGACGCGAGCATGCTGCACGAACTCTTTGAGCGCGACCGGATTCGAGACATCGTCCACCGCTACTGCTGGGCGGTCGATAGAGGCACGCTGGAAGAAGTCATGGCCCTGTTCGATGACGAGTGTGACCTGTTGCTCATCCCGGGCAGCAGACGCGCCGGCCGTGAAGCCGTCGAGCGCTGGTACGGCCGCTATATGAGTCACCGGCTGGAGTGCCTGCGCCACCTGATCCACAACCAGGTCATTACGCTCGACAAGGACCGGGCGACGTCCAAGAGCTATTTTGATGCGGTCGGCGATCTGCGGGGCGAATCCATTGTGGTCGGCGGTTTTTATGAGGATACGCTGCGTAAGGTCGACGACCGGTGGAAGTTCAGCGAAAAAATTATCCGGGTCGATTTCATGGGCCCCCTGAGCCAGGGCTGGGGCGGCGAAAAGATCAAAACCAAACCGTGGTGGTACGACTGAGCCCAGGGTCGGCTTATCTCCCCGTCTCACTCGTCAGCAGCCGCTTGCCACGCCAACCACCGGCCGTGGGCGTGGCAGTCAGCCCGGTGTCGCCGGCCGATCCGGCCGTCCACAAAATCCGTCAGATACAGACGCCCCCAGCCCTCTCGTACCCCCTCCATGGTCAGCAAGGCGACCGGACGATCCTGTGAGCAGGCGCTGAGCAAATCTCGCAGCGCCTGACGCCCGTCGGCCGAGAACTGGTTCAGCACCATGGTCGCGTACACACACAGCTGGCTGGCCGGTGGCACTTCTTCGAGCAGGGCCGGCAGCCGCTCAAGCGCGTCGCCCTTGAGAACCGGAACCGGATGGGCTCGGGCCACCCGGGCCGCAGCCTCAAGCGTTTGGTGTCGCTCGATATGCTCGGGAAAAATCAGGGCGCGTATCCAGCGCATGGCGGCAACGTCGTTCACGTCAATCGGATTGAGGTCGATGCCCCGACGCCACGCCACCCGCATGGCCGGGGGCATGGCGGGCAGAGGAGTATCACCCCGGACCTGGGTCGTCAGGTGGACCGGCGAGCCGACATCTCCCCAGCTGTGGGACACGCCCGAGGGGAGAGCGTAGCGGTGATAATAGCGGTCCCAGTGCAGATTCAGGCCGGCGCTGGTGCCGATTTCAATCAGGGCCAGCGGCAGGTCGGCGGCACGCCGGGCCACCTCGGCGAACAGCGGCAGCAGACAGGTCGTCCGCCGCACGACATTGGTCTGGACCAAGCGTGTTTCAAGCACCGACCGGATGTGCTCCTGCCGGCTCCAGACAAAATCCTGGAACAGCGCGTAGGTCTCGGGGCCGGGCGTACGCGCCGGATTTTCGTCGGCCAGCACATCGGGGTAATAGGCGCGCAGCGGATGCTGCACCCCGCTCAGCAGCAGCTCGTGGACTGCGGCAAACAACAGGTTGGCCGAGAGTTGGGACGGCGGGCAGGAGGCGGCAAAGCGCAGCATGTCCGGGTCGTTCAGCACGCCGCGCGACAGAACCTGATACAGGGGCGAGCCGTTTTCCGGCGCCTGGTACTCGGCGAAGTTGTGGAAGTAGCGCCGCACCCGGTCGATATCACTGCGTGGAGGAGCCATATATTCCTCACTGGGCCAGAGCGGTGTTGGTCCCCGTACTCGGCATATGCGCCGTTTTGTCCCAAACCAGCGTCTGATACAAGAGTGCCATGAACACTACAGATCCCCAGACCTTTCTTGAGGCCGTTCGTGGTCTCGCCCCCCAGATTCAGGCCCGGATCGCCCAGATGGAGGCCGACCGCTGCCTGCCGGTCGAGCTTGCCCAGATCATGGCTGAACTCGGCATCTTTCGCCTGATGATTCCCAGGAGTCTGGGCGGGCTGGAAATGGACCTCCTGCCGGCCCTGCACGTGTTTGAAGAAATTTCCCAGATAGACGGCTCGACCGGCTGGTGCGCGATGATCGGCGCCACCGGCGGCACGACGAGTGCCTTTCTGAGCGAAGAGGTGGCACGGGAGATCTACGCCAGCGACCCCAAGGTCATCACCGCCGGCGCCATTGCCCCCTACGGCCAGGCCCAGCCCACGAACGGCGGCTACCGGGTGACCGGCCGCTGGCCGTTCAACAGCGGCTGCCAGCACAGCCAGTGGCTGATGGGCACTAGCGTGATTGTTGACAACGGCCAGCCGCGTAAGGCGCCAAACGGCTACCCGGAAACGCGGATGATGATTTTTCCGGCGGCCGAGGTCGAGATTCTCGACACCTGGTCGGTGTCTGGTCTGCGCGGCAGCGGCAGCCACGACATTGCGGTCCAGGACGTGTTCGTGCCCGATGAGCGGGCCGTGGCGTATGGGGTTGGCACCCGCCACCAATCCGGCCCGCTGTACACCTTTCCCATTTTTGGCCTGCTGGCCGTCAGCGTGGCCAGCGTGGCTACCGGGATGGCCCGCGGCGCCATCACAAACTTTGTCGAACTGGCAAAAACCAAGCATCTGACCGGCAGCAGCCGTCTGCTGAGCCAGCGCGCCGTGATCCAGACCCAGGTCGCCCAGGCCGAGGCAACCCTGCGGGCCGGCCGGGCATTCATGTTCCAGACGGTCCAGGACGTGTGGGACAGGGTGGTGGCCGGCCACAAGATCGGTCAGCGCGACAGAGCCCTGCTACGCCTGTCAGCCTGCCACGCCACCAGCGCCTCGGCCCAGGCTATCGACCTGATGTACCAGGCGGCCGGGACCGCAGCCATCTGGGACACCAGCCCGCTGCAGCGCCACTTCCGCGACGTGCACGTCCTCAGCCAGCACGCCGTTATTGCCCCACCGATTTCAGAGGTAGCGGGAAAAATCCTGCTGGGGGTCGAAACGACATTTCCGATGTTGTAAACAAGCGAGCATCAGCCGTTGGGCACGCCGTCCGAGCGTGCTAAGACGACAGGCAGGAGGATATCGGCATGGCACGAAAAGTTGAAAAAACAGACGCAGAGTGGAAAGAGATTTTGAATCCAGCCCAGTTTGCGGTGTGTCGGGGCAAAGGCACCGAACCGGCCTTCAGCGGCAAATACGCCCACTCCAAGGACCCCGGCGTCTACCAGTGTTCGTGCTGCGGGGCAGACCTGTTCGACTCTGAGACCAAGTACGAGTCGGGCACGGGCTGGCCGAGCTTCTGGCAGCCGCTCGAGGCCGAAAATGTGGAAACCGAGGAAGATCGGAGCTGGGGCATGGTCCGCACCGAAGTCACGTGCAGTTCCTGCGGCGCCCATCTGGGCCACGTCTTTGAAGACGGCCCGGAGCCGACCGGTCTGCGCTACTGCATGAATTCGGTGTCGCTGAATCTGGTGCCTAAGGACGGCAAAGACTAGCCCGGGCTGGGTCTACACCGGCAGGCCGGTTGTCTCGGCCACGCCGAGCATCAGATTCAAGTTCTGAATGGCTACGCCGCACGCCCCTTTGCCCAGATTATCCAGGGTTGCCACCAGCAGGATATGGCCCGAGGGATGCGGCAACACGTGGAGTTCCAGCCGGTTGGTGTCATTACACGCCTGGGGGTTGAGGCTGCGCTCCTCAAGGATTCCCCCCGGGGGTACGAGCCTGACGAAGGGTTCATGTTGGTAGCGCTGCTGAAAGACCTCCCACACCGCCTCACCCGTCGTGCCGGGCGGCAGGAGCGAGGCGTGGAGCGGCACCTCAACCCGCATACCACAGCGAAAGGGACCGACGGCCGGCACGAACTGCGGGTCGTGGTCCAGTCCGGCGTAACACACCATCTCGGGGATATGCTTGTGGCGGCTGGTCAGCGCATACGGGGCCTCGTAGGGCAGCCCGCCCAGCCCCAACTGCGGGTCCTCCCACTTGTCGATCAGCGCCCGGCCGCCGCCCGAATAGCCGGACAGGGCATGGATGGACAGCCCGGCCTGGGATGTCAGCACGCCGGCGTCAATCAGCGGCCGGACCAGTAGCACGAAGGCCGAGGCGTAACAGCCGGGGTTGGCGACCCGCTTGGCGGTCCGGATGGCGTCCCGCTGTTCCGGTTGCAGCTCGGGCAAGCCGTAGACCCAGCCGTCTGCCACCCGGTGCGCGGTGCTGGCGTCAATCAGACGGGTCGGGCTGTCTTTGACCCAGTCGGCCGCCTGTTGAGACGCCTCGTTGGGCAGACACAGCACCGCGATGTCCGCAGCCAGCAGACACTCCCGACGCGCAGCCTCGCTCTTGCGGCGGTCCTCGGCCGGGCTGATGATTTCGAGGTCGCAGCGGTTCGCCAGCCACTCCCTGATACGCAGGCCGGTCGTGCCGACATGCCCGTCAATGTAGACCTTTGGACGCATACCCCGGAGATCCTTTCGTCCGCTCAGGCTATCCCTGTCGTCACTGGGCGGCTAGGCCGCCGACCTGGCCTCCAGACTCTCGAACCAGGGCAGCACCACGGTTTCGTTGATGCTGTAGGGATAGGCGTGGCCCCAGTCCGGAATCTCGCGAAAGGTTATCGGATAGCCGAGCCCGCTGAGCAGTTGCTGGGTCTGGCGGGCAAAGTCGATGGGAAAGATCGGGTCCTTTTCGCCGTGGACGAGCAGGATGGGCAGGTCCAGACCCCGCCCCCGTCGCAGCAGTTGATCAGCCGCAGTGTGGAGCTGGGAGGAAATCGGCGCAATCCCGGCAAACAGCTGGGGAAAGCTCAGGCCCAGGATATGGGTGAAAATCCCCCCGTCGGAAAAGCCCGAGGCGTACACCCGGCTGCGGTCAACCGCGTAGGTCTGCCACACCTCGTCGAGCATCAGACGGACGGAGCGCAGATCGATGACCGGGTTGGGCGGTGTGCCCGGTGTGCGAATGGCCGACCAGGTCTCGCGAGACGATTTGGGCGACAGCAGCAAGTAGCCCTTGCTCTTGGCCAGGCGCAGCCAGGTCAGAATGTAATCGTCGTCCCGACTATAACCGCCGTGCAGACACACAATGAGCGGCCACGTTTTGTGCGGCGTGTAGTTCTCGGGCACGTATAGCGAGTAGGCATAGCGCTGCTCGGTCTGTTCTTTCCGGATCAGACCGACCGGCACGTCGAGGTCCGGGCTCCGGGTTTCCAGGCGGGTCAGCTCGGGCAGGACCTCGGGCAGCACCCAGTACTGCTGGAGCAACGGCAGGTCGGCCCGGATGCGATACAACACCTGTTTGCCCAGACACAGCAGAAAGCGACCCTTCAGAAAACGGATGGCAAAGTCGCGTCCGACGGCGCTTGCAAACGCTCCATAGGCGTCAGCGCAGTGCTCAATCGCCTTGCCAAAACTGGTGTGAAAATCGCTCAGCTGCTGGGGGGGAGCGAGGTCGGCCAACTCGATCTTGAGGTCGTGAAACAGCTCACCGACCGTGGCTTCCAGGGCATCCCGCTGCTCGGCCAGGCGCGACATATGCAGCTGTTCCTGATAGGTCTCCATCGTCCGCAAAAAGGGCAGCAGTTTTTCTTCAAGCTGGTGAATGCCGACGGTGTAGCGTTCCGTTGCAGCGTCCATGGCCCCTCCCCTTTGTGGCTCAGTCTGGTGGTCTCTGCCCGGCCAGACTGTCACAAGCACGACCGAAAAGGCAAGCCAACCGCCCGGACGGGCTCTGTCCAGGTGCGAGTATTCTTGCTACACACACGGGTATGCCCGAACACCACCAGCGCCGGCTGAGTTCCCTGGAAGCCTCCTTCCTGTACCGCGAGCAGCCCTGTCAGCCCATGCACATCGGCGGCTGCGGGGTCTACGAGGGCGAGGTCTCGCGCCAGACCCTGGTTCGTCTGCTCGAGGAGCGCCTCCATCTGCTGCCCCGCTACCGACAAAAAGTGGTGGCCGCTCCGTTCGGTATTGCCCACCCGAGCTGGCAGGACGACCCGCAGTTCGACCTGTCCCACCACATTGAGGAGCGAACGCTGCCCGAGCCCGGCGATGACCGGGTGTTATCCGTTGTTGGCGGCCGGATTTTCGCCGAACCCCTCGACCGGACCCATCCGCTGTGGAAGCTCAGCCTGATCCGCGGCCGCCGCGACGGCAACACCGCGATTCTGGCCAAGGTCCACTACGCCATGGTCGAAGGCGTGACCGGTACGGCGCTGACCACCGTCCTGCACGACCTGCGGCCCGACGCGCCCCCGCCCTCGCCCCCGTCCGGCGCCTGGACGGCCGAGCCCGGGCCGGACTTTTTGGGCCAGCTGCAAAACGCTCTGCGCGACGCCATCGCCACCACGGCCACGCTCACCGTCGATCAGGCCCAGCGTGTATGGTCTAGCTGGCAGGCTTCCTCAGACTCTCAGCCTCAATTCAGCACGGCTACCGAGGTACTGTCTCCCCTGCTGCGACCGGTTTCCCAGCTGCCGTTTAACGGCTGCCTGTCCGGCGCGCGCCAGTTTGCCTGGACCGAACTCGCCTTTCCCGAAATCCGGGCGATTCGGTCGGCCTTGGGGGGCAGCGTCAACGATGTCGTGCTGACGATTATCTCCGGCGGTCTGGGCAGCTATCTGCGGACCAAGGGATACGCGCTGGACAGCCTCGAACTCCGCCTCGCCTACCCAGTGACGTTGCGGCGTCATGCCGGCGGAAACGGTGCTGCGGATGAGACACAGGCGCCGCTTGTTTCGACTATGATCGTGCCGCTGTACCCGGGCATTGCCGACCCGGTCCGACGTTTTACGGCCGAGCACCGTGCCCTGGAAGCACTCAAGACCCAGCGCCAGGCCCAGACCCTGGCCGAGTTCCAGAGCCTGGGTCGCCTCCTACCGCCGGCCCTCCAGGCTCTCAGCCAGCAGCTCGGACTGCCCGTGGCCAATACGGTCTCGCTCAACGTTCCCGGCCCCCAGATTCCGCTCTATCTGGCCGGCCATAAGCGCCTCGCCCTCTACCCGATCGGTCCGCTCAACGCCAACATCGGCCTGTTCCACATCACCTCCAGCTACCACCACAGGCTGACCATCGGTGTCACCGTCGATCCCCAGCTGATGCCGGATGTGTGGCACTACACGGACTGCCTGCGTGGGGCGTTTCAGGAACTGCGCGACGCGGCCGACCGCAGTCCATCCGACAAGACGACCCGGCACGTCGCCTGAGCCCGGTCTGGACCGGTCGTCCGCTAGACCGTCGGCTCGGTCAAGCCCGTCACGTCATAGGCCATGATCATCAGATCGTGGGTCTGGCCATCCCGATCAATCACAAAATCGGACAGCAGGGCTTCGGGCTGAAAGCCCAAGTGCTCAAAGGTCGCAATTGCCCCTTTTTGCTCGGGCATCATCTGGGCCACGATGCGGCTCAGCCCCATGTCACGGGCCAGGACGAAGATCTCGCGGGCCAGTTGACGGCCCAGCCCCTGGCCGCGATAGGCGGGGCCGATCAAAATCCGGATTTCTCCCAGATGGCGCTGCCAGGTGACTTGATGGTGGTGCAGAATCGCATAGCCGGCAATCTGGCCGTCGGCCTCGGCGATGATGGTGGCGGTGGTATTCTCTTCGAGCTGGCGCACCCATTGTCTGACCACCTCGGGCTTGGTGATGTCCATCCGCAGGTGGAGCAGGTCGGAGGCTGGCAGACTGTTGGCAAAACTGACCAGTCGATTGGCGTCGAACGCACTCATCGGTCGCAGGGTGACGGCCAAGCCGTTGCGCAGGGTGATAAGCAGAGGAGAGGTGCGCTGTGTGTGTTCCATGCCGGGACTCCAGTCTCAGGTCTTGCTCCAGGTCGCGTCTTCTTATCCCAGTCTGCCATGGGCTGGCAAGAGCGGCGCCCGCAGCCGACCCGGGTCAATGCTTGCAAAATTTCCCATCCCTTGCTAGCAATGGCGAGCATGAACTGGCACTCCGCTCCGGCCTATCCCGACTATGTGTGGCAGCTGTCTCACCTTCTGCCCTCCCCCATATACCGGGCTCCTCCCCTCTCCCCCGGCACGGGTGAACCTATCCTGTTGATTCCGGGTTTCCTGGCCGGCGACTGGACGCTGCGGGTGATGGCCGGCTGGCTGAACCGTCTCGGCTATCAGTCCTACCTGTCGGGCATTGACTGGAATGTTGACTGTCCGAACCGGACCGGTGAACTCCTGGGCTGGCGGGTTGACCACATTCTTCAGGAAACCGGTCAGCCGCTGACCGTCATCGGACACAGTCTGGGCGGCATGCTGGCCCGTTTTCTGGGCGCGACCTATCCGACAAAAATCAGCAGCGTCATTGCCATCGGCTCACCGCTCAGCCCGCCCGTCAAGGTCAACCCCATCGTCCTGGTTGCCTCGCACGTCTTATACCCGATCAGACGGGTGCGCGGCCGCGTTCCCGCCGAGTGCGGAAGCCTGGAGTGTAGCTGCCAGTTTCAACAGACCGCGTTCGGCCCCTTTCCCCCGCGCGTCGGCTTCGCCTCCATCTTCTCCAAAGACGACGAAATCGTCGCCTGGCACTCCAGCGTTGACCCCGAGGGCCAAAACCTCGAGGTGCCGGGCAGACACCTGGGACTGATTGTGAATCGCTATGTCTATCAGGCCCTGCTCCAGGTCCTGTCAGGGGAGGAAGACGAATCCGTTGGCACCGAGGCATCGCTTGGCGCCAACGGACAGGCGGGAGAAGACGACAACGCGGACTGAGGGCGACGGCTTGGCCGTCCGTCCGCTCAACGGCTATACGGTTCCTTGTATACTTCGTCCGGCTCATCCATCGGCGTTTCAAACGACTTGGCAGCGTCGTTTCTTGCGATGACATCCTTGGTATAGATATTCACGTCCCACAGGGCCTCGCCGGCGCCGTCTCCATTCGTAAAGGTGAAGCGGACCCAGTAGTTGCCGGCGCGAAACTGATCGAAGACGTTGAAATACTGACTCAGGGTCTCGACAAAGCGGTCCTTCTGAGAAGGCATGCCGGCTGTCCATGGCCCCAACTCCCAGGGCTGGCCGGCTCGGGCACTGTCCCGCGAGCGTTTCTCGATATTCGAGATCACGCTGAACAGCCCCTCTGCGGTATGCGATTTGACCATCTGAATGGCCTGCTTTTCCTTAGCCCCCATCTCGGTCGGTTCACTGCATCCAGCGACCAGGGCCAGCCCAAGCACGGCCAGTAGCGGTGCCCTCAGCGCGTTCTTGATGTACTGCAATGTGGATTGCATCCCCTCGCCCTCCAAATGAGCAGAATTCGGCCGGAGCGAACTGCTTGCGGCGCTCACGCTATCCGATCCCGACCGTTGCTCGGGGATTGTACAACGAAAGAGGCCCTCGGTCCATCAGCATAGCCGGCTTCGGATCGGTCTCTGACCGGAAAAGACGGAAACACAGCGGACCGCGTCTTGCTTTTGTGTCACCTAGGTGACACATAGAGAGACGACAATTACCGAGCCAGCCCCGCATGTTCCAGACACCCAAGCGAGACGAGGCAGAATGACACGCCAACCCGTTCTGAATATCATGAGCCTACGTCGGATGAGGACGTTTGCCAGAGCTTCCGACCGCCAACTCAAGACCATTTTGTCCGAGATCACCCTGGAGCGCTTCGAGCGCCGGACCACCCTCTTCCGCCAGGGCGACCCGTCCGACTCCCTGTACGTCCTGGTCTCCGGGGTGATCAAGCTATCGCTGCGCACCCCAGAGGGCGAGGATATTCTGGTCAGCCTGATTTCGCCGGGCGAACTGTTCGGCATCACCTCTCTGCTGCCCGGCATGCAGCGGCCGTTTCGGAGTGAGGCGTTCAGTGACTGCTGGGTCGGCCGCCTGTCGGCCGATACTCTGGTCAGCACCCTGCTGGGTGTTCCGTTTGCCGACTTCAGCGCGCTGATGGACGGGACGGTCAGCCGCTGGTTCGGCCTCCTGCACCGTTACGCCCACTTTCAGGGTCTCGACCTCCAGCATCGTCTGGCCTTTGCCCTGCTGGAGCTGGCGCAAAAATTCGGGGCTCAGGACTCGCGGGGCACGCTCCTGATTCTCCAACTCACCCACGAGGATTTGGCCGATTTGGTCGGCGCCTCGCGTCAAAAGGTCACCGAACACATGCGAACCCTGGAGCGCAAGGCTCTGCTCCAGCGGGAGGGACGCCGACTCATTGTGTCAACCCAGGGCCTGCGCGAACTGGTCCAGATTGAGCACTAAAAAAGGGGCTGCACGCAGCCCCTGTGGATACGACACACGCCAAGATGCCAAAGGACTAGAGGCCGACCTTGTCTTCGGTCGACTTGTCCAGCTGCCACAGTTGGCGCGCCAGGCTTGTTGAGGAACCAACGAGCTGCTTGGCCAGCGAAAGCTGGGCCTCAACCATCGGTGCCATCGGGGTTTCCTTGGCCCAGGCGGTGGTTTTTTCGCTCATCTCCAGGGCTTGACTCGCCCATTTCTCGCTGTTGTCAATATACTGCGCGGCCATCTCTCGCATCGGCGCCAGCATCGGCAGATTGGGCAGGTTCAGTTCGCCACACATCTTGCTGAAAGGATTATTGGTCCACATATTCTCGGCCATGGTATTGTCCTCCTCTGATCGCGTTCACCTGTCCGGTGCTTGCTTGCTTTCCGATAGATGCTAGCTCAATCCGCTAACTTTTGCAAGCAAAACAGCCACCAAAAGCGTCACCTGGGTGACACATTAGACCGATTCTTCGCTTTCGTTGACCTTACGGAATGAGCGGTACATGTCGATCAGCATTTCCCGCTGCCGAGCCGACAGCTGGGGATCGTGCATGACCGCTTTGACCACATCGCTGTCTTCGGTTTCCTGGGGGTCCAGAATACCGGCCTGGGTATACAGGGTTTCGGCCGAAATTTTGAGTCCCTTGGCCAGAGACTGGAGGATCATGCTGCTCGGCATGCGCAGGCCGCGCTCAATCTGGCTCAAATAGGGGTTGGAAATGCCGCACAAATCGGCCAGCTGGCGGATGGACAGCTGGGACAGCTCGCGCTGACGGCGCAGAAACTCGCCCAGGCTCGCATACGGATCGGGTTTTTTTGCAGACATGCGCTCAGTGCTAGCGCACTTTGCTTGCGGATGCAAGCAGTCGTGGCCGCCGGCAGGTCACTCGAGCGGCATTCCGGCCGCCTTGGCCCGCTCCAACACGATGCGTTCGATGTCGGCAATCGGACCGTCAATCATCCGCCCCTGGAAGGCCACCGCCCCCTTGCCCTCGGCCACCGCCTGCTCGAAAGCCGCAACTAGGTCTCGGGCATAGGCGACCTCTTCGGCGGTCGGGGTATAAACCGCATTCACCGGCTCGACCTGGCTGGGATGGATACACGCCTTACCCTCATAGCCGAGCTGTTTGCCCTGACGGGTTTCGGCCTCCAAGCCCTCCGCATCGCGAATATCCAGATACACATTATCGATCGGCACGATGCCGGCCGCTTTGGCCGCGGTCACCACCTGGCAGCGGGCGTGCAGGACAATCCCGTCGATCGACGGGGCGGCCGCAATGCCCATCGCCAGCGAAAAATCCCCATGCCCGAAGGCCATGCCGGCCAATCGCGGGCTGGCCTGGGCCAGGCTGAAGGCGTTGCCAATCGCCTGTGGCTGTTCGATCAGCGGCAGCAGCACGACCGAGCCCGGCTCGCGCCCGGCCCGTTCCTCGGCCAGAGAGACCAGCTTATCGACAAACCGGATACCCTCGACCGTATTGGTCTTGGGCACGACCAGCCCGTCCGCCCCGGCCTCGACCATGGCCAGCACGTCATCCAGAAAGTACGGCGTATCGAGGTCGTTGATGCGCACCGTCCGCTCGAAGCGCGCAAAGCCGCTATCGCTCAACACGTCTGTGAGCGTCTCACGGGCAACGGCTTTGCGTTCCGGGGCGACGGCGTCTTCGAGGTCGAAGATCAGGCTATCGGCCTGGGAACTCTGGGCTTTGACAAAAAACCGCTCGCTACTGGCCGGGACAAACAACAGACTACGGCGGAGACGTGACATGGAACACCTCTTCCCCTAGACGGAGCGCTCAAATCACTCCCGACTCTTTCAGCTCGGCCAGACGCTCGGGCGTCAGGCCCAATTTGCCACAGTAGATCTCTTCGTTGTGGGTTCCCATGTGGGTCGGACCGGTCCAGCGGATCGCGCCCGGCGTCCGGCTCAGGGTCGGCACCACATTTTGCATTTTGAGCGGGCCCAGCTCCGGGTCTGTGACCGTGGTCACCGTTTCCCGGGCCTGGAAGTGGGGATCGGCCAGGATAGCCTCAATATCGTACACCGCCACGGCCGCGCAGTCGTACTGGTCAAACTGTCTGAGCGCCGCTTCAAGCGTCTGCTGGGCAATCCAGCCGCCCACAATCGCATCGACCTGGTCAATATTTTCGATCCGCGCCCGGTTATCCTTGAAACGTGGATCGTGGATCAGGTCGGGCTGGCCTATGGCGGCAAACACCCGTCCGGCCAGGGCGTGGGCGTTGGCCGACAGGGCCAGCCACTTGCCGTCTTCGGTCTTATAGATATTGCGCGGCGCGCCAATGGACGGCACGCGGTTGCCGGTCCGCTGCTGGATGATGCCCAGCTGGTCATAGCTCAGCGCCTGATCTCCGGTCAGGGTGAAAATCGGTTCCATCACGCTCAGATCAATCATCTGGCCGGTGCCGCTGTGATGATCGCGTTCATACAGGGCAAACATCACCGACCAGGTCCCGAACTGGCCGGCCACGGCATCCGCCAGCCCAAAGCCCGGCAGGGTCGGCGGCCCGTCCGGCTGGCCGGTGATATGGGCAAAACCGCTCATCGCCTCGGCCAGGGTCCCGAAGCCGGGTTTGTCCTTATACGGGCCGGTCTGGCCAAAGCCCGACACCCGGACCACTATCAGCCGGGGGTTCAGGGCGTGCAAGACCTCCCAGCCCAGCCCCCAGCGTTCGAGCGTGCCGGGCCGGAAATTTTCGGTCAGCACGTCGGCATCGGCGACCAGCTGTTTGAGGATGTCCTGGCCCTCGGGTTTGCCCAGGTCCAGGGTCACGCACTTTTTATTGCGGTTGGTGATCTTCCACCACAGCGGAATCCCATCCTTGGCCGCCCCCAGCGAGCGCAGGCTGTCGCCCAGCCGGGGGTGCTCAACCTTGATGACCTCGGCGCCGAAATCGCCCATGTTCTGGGAAATCGTCGGCGAGGCAAACAGGACGGAAATATCAACAACCTTGAGTCCTTCGAGCGGGAGTCGTGGCATGACTGGCCATTCCTTCTGTGGCGATCGGGTGCGGGGCTGGCAGGCGTCACTCCCGCTCTAACCACACATCCGGCGCGGTCTCAACCCCGCGTCGGGCAAAGATGGCGCTGATCTCCGCCATATCCACCTCTGAAATCTCCCAGCCCAGGGCGCCGGTATTGTCCTCGACCTCGGCCTTGTTGCGGCAGCCGACCAGGGCGGTGCTGACCACCGGGTTGGACGTTGTCCAGCGCAGGGCAAACTGCGGCAGGCTTTTGCCATAGCCGGCGGCCATGCCTTTGAGTTCTTCAACCGCAGCGATATTGCGGGGGAAGTAGTCGGGCCCGAACAGGGTCTGGAACAGATTGATGCCACCCATCCGGCCCTGGCGGGAACGCCAGTCGTCCGACTCAAAGTTCATATCCGCGCTGAAGGTCCCGGTCAGCAGCCCGTAGGCCAGGGAGCCGTAGGCCATGACCCCGATCTGCTGCTCATGACAGTAGGGAAAGATCTCTTTGTGCATGCGCTGGTCAAACATATTCCAGCAGTACTGGGCCACATCGACCCGGCGGGTCTGCATGCAGGTCTCGATCTGCTGGCGCCGGAAGTTGGAGATGCCGACAAAGCGGACCTTGCCCTGCTGGACCACATCGTCGAGCGCGCGCATGGTCTCCTCAAACGGGGTGTTCACGTCCGGCCAGTGGACCAAATAGACGTCAACGTAGTCGGTGTCGAGGTTGGTCAGGCTTTTTTCGATAGAATCCATCACCCGCTGGTGGCTGCTGTCGCGGAAGTTCGGCGCCTCCTGATAGCCGACCCCGAATTTGGTGACTACGATGGCGTCTTTGCGCCGTGTGCCGAGCGCCTTGGCCAGCGATTTTTCCGAGGCGCCAAAGCCGTAGGCTTCGGCCGTGTCAAAGCAATTGATGCCGAGGTCGAGGCCGCGCTGGACCGCTTCGATGAACTGACTCTCCTCGATACTGCCGTAGCCGCCGCCAATCTCCCAGCACCCGATGCCAATGGCCGAGACCTGTAGACCCGTGTTTCCAAACGCCCGATATTCCATACATTTCTCCTTGTTACGGCTGCCTCAGCGGGCAATAAACCCGCCGTCGATAACCAGCTCTGTTCCGGTCACGAACGACGCCTCGGGTGAGGCCAGATACAGCACGCCATAGGCGATTTCATCCGCCTCGGCGATGCGCTTCATCGGGTGAGCATCGACCGCACGCTGTTTCCACTTTTCGCCGAACGGATTCAGGATCTCGGTATCCACCCCGCCCGGATGCACCGAGTTGACCCGAATATTTTCTTCGGCGTACTGCACCGCCGCAGTCTTGGTCAGCAGGCGCACCCCGCCCTTGCTGGCGTGGTAGGCCGGCAGGCCGCCGCCGCCAACCATGCCGGCGATGGACGAGATATTGATGATTGAGCCGTGGCCGGCCGTGCGCATGGCCGGCACGACATACTTCATGCCCAGGAAGACCCCGGTCAGATTAACCGCCAGCGTCCGGTGCCAGGCGTCCAGGGGGGTCTGTTCAATACCCCGGTCCTCACGCAGCCCGATCCCGGCATTGTTGACCAGGATCGTCACCCGGCCAAAGGTGTTGACGCCGGTTTCGACAACCCGTTTCCATTCGTCCTCTTGGGAGACGTCATGCTTGAGGAACAGGGCGGCCGGTCCGATCTCTCCGGCGACCTGCTGGCCCAACTCGTCCAGGATATCGGTCAGGACCACTTTCGCTCCTTCTTGGGCGAACAGACGCGCCTCAGCCTCACCCTGCCCGCGGGCCGCTCCGGTGATAATCGCCACCTCACCCTCAAGTCGTCCGGCCATGGGGAATGCCTCCTTTATCTCTCAGTGTCTTTCGATCTGTCAGCAGTTCTCCCCAGGCTATATCTGGCCGGACGCAGCCGGACAAGGGTTGCGGCAGACAGGCCGCTCACTCTCTACGGCCTGTCCACAAATAGCTGGGTGAGGTAGATGAACCCGCCCTCCCCGCGTGCGCTACCAACGCCGGTCAGGTCGAATTCACCCTCAATCGTCTTCCGATGGTTCTCGCTGCCCAGCCAGCCGTTGAGAGCGCGCCGGGGGGCGCGGTGGACCGGAGCATTGTTGAAGGCGATGTTTTCCGCAAATGTCTTGAGTCGGATGATATCCTGCGCGGCTCGCATGCGGATCGGCGCACCGGCATGGCTGAAGCTGCTCCGCCCGGTCGCCATGGCCCGGCTGTGCTGACGCGCAATCGCCGCCAGCGCTTCACTGTACTCCAGCGCTGGAAGCCCAATCGAAACCCGATAGTCGTTGACCAAGTCGTACGTACGCCGCTCAATATCTTGCCCGGCCAGGATACCCGGACGGTCCGGGACGCCGGCGCTCGGACTGTCTGCCTGCCCGGGAGGCAACTCGGCGCGATGAGGTTGGTCTCCTGACCGCTCCCCAGTGACGAGGCGCCTGGCCGGCTCCCAGCGGCCGAGCGCAGCAATGCCCACGGCACCGAGGCTCACGATGGTCAGCAGCACAACCACACCTTCGACGTTCCAGCCTTGCCGACGAGAAGAGGTGACGGGACCGGAAGATCTTGGCAAGCGCGCCCTGCAAGATGCACAGAAGCGGGCTTGGTCTGTGTTGTGTCGGCCGCATGACTGACAACGCTTCATCCTCCTCCTCCTGTTGCTCCGCTTTTCGGCTAGAGTTCGTGGTCTGGACGCTCACAGGTATCAGCGCGCATCGAAATCTCCCGATTCAACATATTGCAGGTATACCTCATGGCGAGAACAGAGACCACGACCGCGAGTAGACACCTACAGGACAGCGGATCCTCAGTGAAAGCCGTAGCACGCTTCCCCCTCTGAGCCTATATATAGCGATACGCTTGATTATTAGTAAAGCATTTCGCTATATATACACGGAAGAACGGGGCTGCCATGTACCGGCTGACGATCAGGCACCACGCCATCAAAGCCCTGCAAAGAATGCCGGCCCGGGAGGCGCGCCGCGTGCGGGGTGCATTGGACAAACTGGCCCAAGACCCGGACCGGCGCGATATTGATGTAGCACGCTTACAGGGCCGCCCAGGCTTTCGGCTGCGGGCTGGCGGCTGGCGCGTCATCTTCGAGCGAATTGAAAGGACGCGTGAGATCAATGTGCTCCGCATCGGCCCGCGTGGCGATGTCTACAAGTCCTAGGAGAATGATATGACAAAACCGCAGATCATCCGCGACGCGAGCGGCAAGCCGGCCTTCGCCGTCCTGCCGTGGCGGGAATACGAACGCTTGACAACAGCCAGCGCCGAGGCGGGACTACGTGATGAAGCGCTGTACGACCGCGCCAAGACCGAGGACGAGGAGTCCTTTCCCATCGCTGTGGCGGACCGTTTGTTGGCGGGCGAGAACGCCGTGCGGGTCTACCGCAGCCATCGTGGTATGACCCAGCAGCAGCTGGCTGCAGCCGCCGGTATCAACGCCCTGTATCTTTCACAGATCGAACGGGGCCGTCGCACCGGTTCGGCTCGGACCCTGGCCGCTCTGGCTACGGCTTTGCGTATCGACGTGGACGCTTTGCTCTGAAAGCTTCGCCTACGCCCCAGGCTCTCCCCGCTCAAAAACCGACACCAGGGGGGTGTCGAGCAATGTCCGGCACGACTGGCCCAGCCGCTGTTCCAACACGCCGGCCGAGCCGCGACTGAAAACAAAGCCGCTCGGGACCAACACCCGCAGCAGCTCGTGCAGCGCCCGCTCAAAGGTGTCGGCGCTCATCGGAATCTCCCGATTAAACATATTGGCGGTGTACACCACCCGTATCGACCGGTCGGTCAGGGCGCTGAGATCGCTGACCGTGGCGTGGTGTAAGCGAATCTTGTCCGCCAGCCGGGCGTCTTCTCTCAGGTGCAGAAACCGGGCAGCCTCGATTACCTGGGCGCCAATCCACTCATAGCCATGCACCCGGTCCAACCCAAAAACCGTCAGTACATCGTAGGGTTCGAGCGCATTCGCGCCAAAGCCCAGACACAGCCCATGGGCTGGCCGGTTCGCCCGCAGCCTGTCCAGCACATCCACCTGCGTCATGGCCTTGACCAGTCCAATGGCCTGTTGCAGCGCGGGCGCCACATGGCCACCAATACTGTCGCGCAGGCCCGGATAGTCCAGGATTATCGCGTAGGCAGGGTCATCCCGCCACGGCGCTTGCGCGTCAGGATACACCTCCCCCTCAATAAACGCCCGCCAGGCCTGATCTTCAGCCGCCATAGGTCTCGCTCGGCTCTTGCAATCTCGCAGTAATTAGGCCATGTCCTGCCATACGACAGGAGGCAACACAATGGGTGTCATGGACAGACTGCGCCTGGACGGCAAGACGATCATCATGACCGGGGCCGGCCGCGGCCTGGGCCGGGCCATGGCCCTTGACCTGGCCGAGGCTGGGGCCGATTTGGTGGCGGCCGCGCGGACCACAGCCCAGATTGAGGAAACGGCCGAGATGATCCGGGCCACAGGCCGACGCTGTCTGGCCGTGCCGGTGAATATCACCGATTCCAGCGCGGTGCAGGCCATGGTTGAGGCCAGCCTGGCCGAGTTCGGCCGGATTGACGTGCTGGTCAACAACGCCGGCGGGGCGAGCCGGGGCTGGAACAAGCCGCTCGAAGACATCACCGACGAGGAGTGGCGCAAAGGCATTGACACCAATCTGACCGGGGCGGTCTTCTGCTGTCGGGCGGTGCTGCCCCACATGCTCAAACACGGCGGCGGCAAAATCATCAACATCACCTCCGGCCTCGGGGTGCGGGCCAGCCGCTACAACTTCATGTACTCTGCGGCCAAGGCCGGGCTTAACAACTTCACCCGCTGTATGGCCATGAACTACGCCGATAAAAATATCCAGACCAACCTCATCATGCCGGGCATTTTTCCGCACGACGATCCGGCACTGGTCAGATTCTGGCAGGGCGGCAAATTCATCCCGGTCGGCCGGGTGGGCAAAGACGACGAGTTGGGCCACCTGTGCGTATTCCTGGCCTCAGACGCGTCCAACTACATGAACGGCGAAATGCTGTGTACCGAGGGCGGGGGCTTGGCCGGCGGACAGGTCCCGACCGGCTTTGCCCCGCTGGTGGCGCTCGAAGGAGAGCCGCAATGAGCGCCTTCTCCCTGACCGGCAAGTCGGCCCTGATCGTCGGCGCCTCCACCCCGATCGGCAGTGCTCTGGCCCTGGCCCTGGCCGAGGCCGGGGCCAATACAGCCCTGTCTACCGTGCTGCCCTCGCCCCGCGAGGTGGCCGCCATCCAGGTCTGCGGGAGTACGATTCGCGCTATGGGCCGAGACGGCTTTGCCCAGACGATTGACATCACCAGCGAACGCGATGTACAGGCCCTGGTCGAGCGCACGGTGTCCGAACTGGGCGGCCTCGACATCCTGATCAACGCCCCGGACCTGGCCTTTGCCAAGCCCGTCCAGGACAGTTCGCTGGCCGAGTGGAACCGGGTGCTGGCCGTAAACCTGAGCGGCGTGTACCTGAGCTGTCGGGCGGCCGCCGGCCCAATGCTGTCCCAGCAGCGCGGCCGGATCATCAACCTCGTTTCCGTACTCGGCCAACGCGGCATGGCCAACGGCAGCGCCTACTGTGCGGCCCAGGCCGGCGTGCTCAACCTGACCCGGGCCCTGTCCCAGGAATGGGCCCGCCAGGGCATCACGGTCAACGCCATCGGGGCCGGCTGGACCGAGGGCATGGCCATGATTCAGGACGACGCGACCAAGAAACAGCTCAGCCGCTACATTCCCCACAAACGGCTGGCCCAGCCCCAGGAGGTTGCCGACGCGGTGCTGAGCTTTTCCTCGGACCGTTCCGGTTTTATTACCGGCCAGGTGCTGTGGCTGGAGGGCGGGGTGTTGAGCCGCCTGTAAAAGAGCCAAAACCGTATTGTCCTTGGCCGGTGTTCAGGTTAAAGGAACACCATGGCACAGGCTCTCAAACACAACGGATTGAGCGACGACTGGATCTGGCAGACGGTGCGGGAAGAGGCGGCGCGGGAAGAGGAACGTGAGCTGGTTCTGGCCAGCTTTCTGCACTCGATCATCCTCAACCACTCCTCGCTGGAGGAAGCGCTGAGCTTTCATCTGGCCGGCAAGCTGACCAACCTGAACCTGCCGTCCATGTCGCTACGCGACATCATTATCGAGGCGATGCTGTCGGATGCCACCATCGGCGCGGCGGTTCGAGCCGATATACGTGGCGCGCGGGAGCGCGACCCGGCCTGCTCGTCCTACCTCGTCCCCCTGCTGTACTACAAGGGCCTGCACGCCCTGGAAGCCTACCGGGTTGCCCACTGGCTGTGGACCCAGGACCGCAAAACCCTGGCCTTTTGTTTTCAGAACCGTATCTCCGAGGTCTTCGGGGTCGATATCCACCCGGCGGCTCGTATCGGCTCGGGTGTGTTTATCGACCACGCCACGAGTCTGGTTATTGGCGAGACCGCGGTGGTGGAAGATGACGTGTCCATGCTCCAGGAGGTGACCCTGGGCGGCACCGGCAAGGAGAGCGGCGACCGCCACCCCAAGATTCGGACCGGGGTGCTGATCAGCGCCGGAGCCAAAATCCTGGGCAATGTCGAAGTCGGGGCCGACGCCAAGGTCGGGGCTGGCAGCGTGGTCCTGACCGATGTGCCGGCCGGCTGCACGGTGGCCGGTGTGCCGGCCAAAGTCGTGGGGCGGTGCGCCAAAACCACCAGTCACCCGGCCCTGGAGATGGACCATCAGCTGCCGACCGGCATCCCCGACTACGAGCCGCTCGAAGAGCACTAAAGCCGAACGGGCATCAGTAGCGGGCGATCACCTGCTGGGCAAAATCACGAAACACGTTGCGGCTCTCGGCCATTGACGGCAGCAGGACAACCGTATTCAGCCCGGCTTTCTCGGCCTGGCGGATTTGCTCTACCACCTCGTCCGGTTTGCCGACCAGGCAGGTGCCGCGAATCGCTTCCGGGGTGATGAAACGGCGCTCTTCCGGCACATAAAACGTGCAGTGGCCGTTGTGGATCTGGAGGTAGCGCTTGTCTTTGGGCGTCTGCATATGTTCGACGTGGGCACAGTACTCCTCCCAGAAGCCCCGATACGCTTCCGGCACGACCTCCTCCTGGCCGGTCTGCTGATAAATCTCGTATACAAAATGAATAATCGCCGTCACATACGAGCCACACTCTTCAATGACCCGGTCGGAGCGCAAGTCCTCGCCCGGCTTGAGCACTACCGCACAGGTAAAGGTGGCCGTCGGCAGGGGCTCGGGCAGCGTCCGGCCGGCCTTTTCCGCACCAAGCCGGACTATGGCCAGATGCTCCTGTAGCACCTCGGGCCGGTCGTTAAACACCGACACGAGGCCGTCGCCATACTCCCCGGCCGTCCTCAGCGCCCGTGGGCCGTTGGCCGCAACGTAGATTGGAATCGGATCGTGAATATTGATGAAATGCTGGTCCAGGTGCAGGAACCTGATGGTGCGCGCCCGGCCATCGAGGGTATATTCGACCTCTTTGCCGTGCAGCAGCTCGCGCACCACGCCGAGATATTCGCGGAAGGCGGCAATCTTCATCGGCTCCATACCCATCACCCGCATGGCGGTATGGCCGGTGCCGATGCCTAAAAAGACCCGTCCCGGAGCGAGCTGGTTAATCGACGCAATCGAATGGGCGGTGACCGGAGCAATCCGGGTACCGGGAATCGCCACGCCCGTTCCCAACCGCATCCGCGAGGTGTTGTGGGCGGCCAGGGCCAAGGTGGCATAACAGTCGGACCAGATCATCTGCGAGTCGGGCACCCAACCCATGTCAAAACCCAGCTCTTCTGCGTATGTGATCAGCTGCCAATCGTCGATCTTGGTCGAAACCGAAACGCCAAATTCCATGTCTCTTCCTCCTGTGGTCAGCCCGTAGTGCGAACGATAGTGGCAGATGCGGGGCGCGATGCAAGCCGGGCAGTTGAATCCCGCCCCCACAAGCCTCTATGATGCAGCCATTACGCTTGCTAAAGAGTGATGCCGGAATTTTTCCCCAAGGAGGGTGCGTCTTGGATACCGTGTCTGTGACCAACGAGCAGATCGCCCAGCGAATCACCGCATTGTGCCACCATCTCCAGGAAGCCCAGGTCGACGCTTACCTGGTCCCGTCCTCGGATTCCCACCTCAACGAGTATGTATCTGCCTACCAACAACGTCGGGCCGCCATCAGCAATTTCAGCGGCTCGGCCGGAGACGCCCTGATCAGCCCCCACGGCAGCCATGTGTTCGTAGACTCACGCTACTACCTGCAGGCCGAACAGGAGGTCGATCCGGCCCTGTTCCAGATTCACAAACTGGGCATGGAGGGCGAGAAAACCCTCACCGAGTGGCTATGCGAAATGGAAAAAGAGCGTGGCAGCCTGCGGGTCGGCTACGATCCGTTTGTGGTGGCCATGGACATGCACGCCGCCTACGGCCAGGCGCTCAAATCCGAGGATTCGGCCCTGGTGCCGATTTCCGGCAATCTGGTTGACGCGGTCTGGCAGGATCGCCCGCCGGCTCCGTCCCACCCCATCTATCTGTTGTCAGAGGACGACACCGGCCAGTCGGTGGCCGATAAGCTGGCCGCAGTGCGGGAAAAAATGGCCGAGGAAGAGGTCGCGGCCCTGGTCTTGACCAAACTCGACGAGATCGCCTGGCTGACCAATCTGCGCGGCAGCGATGTGTCCTACAATCCCGTCTTTGAGTCCTACTGCGTGATCGAGTCTGAGCGGGCGACCTGTTTTACCCGCCTCACCCCCACCCCCGAAATTCAGGCCGGCCTAGCCCCAGCCCTGAGCTTTGCCCCGTATGCCGCCTACACCGAGACCCTGCGACGCATTGGCAGCCAGGCAAACGAAAAAATCTGGCTCGACCCAAGCGGCACGACCATGGGCACCCGCCTGCTGCTGCCCGAAGCCCAGCCCGTGTACGAGGCGCGCAACCCGGTCGTGCTGATGAAGGCGCTCAAGAATAAGGTTGAGCTGGCGCGCAGCCGCGAAGCCCACGAACGCGCGGCCGCAGCCAAGATTCGCAGCCTGGCGCGCATGGAACAGATGCGGGCGGGCGGCCAGACGCTCAGCGAAAAAGCCTACGCCCAGCTTTTGCGCGACGAGTACGCCCGCGAAGACGGCTTTCGCGACCTGAGCTTTGCTACCATTTCGGCGGTCGGTGCTAACGGGGCGATTGTCCACTATGGCGGCGCCAACGACGAGGTCGCCCTGCGGGACGGCGAGCTGTTGCTGGTCGACTCCGGCACCCAGATGGGCGCCGGCACGACCGATGACACGCGGACGATTTGCATTGGCACGCCGACCGAGCGTCAGCGCCAGCTGTATACCCTGGTCCTGCGCTGTCACATCCAGCTGGCCCGCCAAAAGTTTCCCGAAGGCACGGGCGGGGTCGCGCTCGACGCCCTGACCCGTGGCCAGATGTGGAACGCCGGCCTCGACTACGGCCACGGCACCGGGCACGGGGTCGGCGCCCTGCTCAACGTCCACGAAGGCCCCCAGCGGGTCGCCACCCGTGGCAGCGACGAACCCCTGCAGCCGGGCATGATTATCTCCAACGAGCCCGGCTATTACGAGGCTGGCTGGGGCGGTATCCGGCTCGAGAACCTGTATGTCGTCACGACCGACGACACGCTGCCGGACCATCCCAGCGGCAAGAAGTGGCTCCAGCTGAAAACACTGACCCTGATTCCATTTGACCACCGTCTGATTGACTGGGACCAGCTCAGCCAGACCGACCGGGCTTGGCTGGCCGACTACCACAGGCAGGTGTTCGACACCATCGCTCCCCGGCTCAACGGCGACGACCGGGCCTGGCTCCAGGCCGCGTGTGAGCCCTTCGACTGGAATGCGTCAGGGCGGCAGGCCGTTTGATCATCCGCGTCGCAAACGGCAGGAAGGGAAACCCGGCCAGCCTTGCTTGAACCGGCTCCCCGGATACCACCCGATCACCCGAACTCGGACCCGTCGGTAACAGCCGGGCGGCGCTCGAGCCGCAGACGGGCGTACAACCGCAGCCCTCAGAAGGCGTCAAGCCCCCACCGCAACCGGTTCTTCCCAGCCGTCGGTCGCCTCTCTCCGCGCCTCTGCTCGGATCAAAGTCCGTACAGAGGCAGTATCAGGTCTCTCGCCGACCACAGCGACCATTTCCTCGTGTGGGGCTGCCCTCCGGAGTCGTAGGCCGGTTTTTTGTAGATATCCCCGTAATCTTACGAAAATACTCATAATTTTTTGACATATCCCCGTATTTTTAGGAGGGTAATGCTGGGCTCGATAGCATATAGGGGAAAGCAAAATGCGTTTATGGATGAAATGAGGAAGCGGCGTCATGAGCGACCAAGACGCGTTCGAACGCATCCTGGCATCGTTATACGACGCCATGCTTGATGAGGCCCTGTGGCCGGCCACCTCGGCCATGCTTGATGAGGCCTGCGGCATGCAAGGCAATGCCCTGTTGGTCGCCGAAGGCCCCAAGGACGATGTCCGGGCTCTTTTCCTCGGGCTCTACTACCGGGGGGAGCGCCGCGCAGACTGGGAACGCGAGTACCTCGACATCTATCATCCCATAGACGAGAGCGTGCCGCGCTTCCGGCAACTGCCCGACAGCCACCTGGTTCACACCCATGACCTGTACACCGCCGAGGAGTTGAAAACCTCGCCCGCCTACCAAGAGGGGCTACGTCGGTTCAGCGGCCAGGATGGCTTAAGGGCACGCCTGGACGGGCCGGACAGCTGCCACTACGCCTGGGTCACCGCGGACCCCGTTACCCCGGGCGCCTGGGAAGCCCCGCAGGTCGCGCTGCTCAGAGGTCTGCTGCCCCATCTTCGGCAGTTTGTCCGCGTCCGTCAGGCGTTAGTCCACACCAAGGCGCTGGGCGCGTCCGTGACCGGCCTGCTCGACAACACGCGGGTCGGCGTCATCCACCTGAACCGACACGGGCGGATCGTCGTCGCCAATGACCGCGCCCGCGACATCCTGCGCCGCGGCGATGGGCTGTCGGACCGAGACGGGGTGCTGCGCGCCCGCGCACCGGCTGACCAGGCCCAGCTTGAGCGGCTGGTGGCGGACGCGCTGCCGGCCGCCGGCGCCGTCAGTGGGTCGATGCTGCTTCGCCGCACGTCGGTGTTGCCGCGGTTCGTGGTCCACGTCAAACCCGTAGGTCTGCGCCAGCCGGACTTCGGAGCCCAACGCACTGCCGTGCTGGTGTTGCTTGTCGAGCCGGGCAATCGTCCCCGGATTGACCCCAACCTGGTCGCCACGACCCTGGGGCTGACGCCGGCTGAGAGCCGGATCGCGGTCTGGTTGACCGAAGGCCGCACGGTGCGCGAGATTGCCGCCACTACGGGACGGCGGGAAAGTTCCATCCATTGGCACCTGCGGCAGATTTACACCAAGCAGGCCATCTCGCGGCAGGTGGACCTGGTACGGCTGGTGCTGTCGGTCGCCAAGTTCGCCTGATCATACGCGGAGCCCCTTCCCATCAGGGCGCGGCCGGTCCAGCCAGTGGGTTAAGCGATTTCGACCAACTCGATATCGAAGGTCAAATTTTTGCCGGCCAGCTCGTGGTTGGCGTCAAGCGTGACTTTTGTTTCGGACAGGGCGGTGACCTTCACCACTAGCGCCTGCCCTCCTTTTTGGCGCATCTGGAGACGTTGGCCGACTTTGACCTCGAGTTTGTCCGAGAGCTGGCTGCGGTCGAGTTCAGCCACCATTTCCGGGCGACGTGGACCGTAGGCTTCCGCGGCCGGAATGTCCACCTTGACCGACTCGCCGGGACGCATCCCGGCGACCGCTTTTTCAAAACCGGGAATCAGCTGTCCTTTGCCAATCGTGAACTCAAGCATGGCCTTGCCCGCAGAGGAATCAAAGATCCTGCCGTCATCGAGTTTCCCGGTGTAATGAACGCGTACCGTATCGCCCTGTTTTGCGTGTGCCATACTCTCCCCCTCAGAGGGCATGAAAAGGCTCCTGGAAGCGTGAGCAGGATTCCGGGAGCCCCATCTTTTGTGAACCAAGCCGACTGTGCTCAGCGAATGTGGGCCTCAGCTTACGAGGTTCCCGGTCTGAATACAAGCCGAACCTCCGGGCGGCCGCTCAGCAGGCTCGTCATCGTCCCAGTCAGCCAACAACACGCGCCGCTCTCAGGTCCCGAATCTCGTCCGTACTGTAGCCCAACTGGCGAAGAATCTCGTCGGTGTGCTGGCCTAGGTCGGGCGGCGGACTGTGCACCGCAGCTGGGGTGTCTGAGAAACCCCACACCGGCCCAATCGTCTCAAACGGCTCGGCGTTCGGACGCCTGATCTGGCGCACGACGTCCAGCTCCTCGACCTGGGGATGCTGAAACACGGTGGTGTAGGTGGTGAACGGCACCGCGTCGCCCTGAAACTCGTGGATCAGCCGGACGATCTCGGCGTTGCTGCGCTGGGCAAAGGCGCGCTCCCAGATCGGCTTGACCTCGGCCACATAGCGACCCACCCCGGTCGCTTCGCGCCCAAAGTCGTCAAAGCGGGGGTCAGCCAGGCAGTCCTCCATGCCGAGCGAAATCAGGAGTCGGTCCCAGTCTTCGCTGCTGCCCCGCCGCAGGCTGAAAAAGACGTGACCGTCTTGGGTCTTATAGCCCTCATCGGGCGGCTTGGTGTAGTTGTTGAGGTGGAAGCCGTACCAGTCGTCCGGGGCGGT